>NZ_JARJHW010000189.1:0-13928 GCF_040560175.1 Streptomyces panacea | reverse complement strand
CTGCGGCGGGACGCCGTAGCCGGATGCCGGCTGGGGCCCAGGCATGCCGGGGGCGGCCTGGCCGGTGTAGTGCTGCGGCGGGATGGGCGTGCCCTGCGCCGGGGTGGGCACCGGCCGCTGTACGGGTGGCGCGGGCGCCCAGGGCCCCGGGCCGCCGTAGGGCGGGGTGCTGTAGGGGTCGGGGTCGTGCAGCGGCTGCGGCCGGCCCTGGGCACCTGTGGCCGCGGCAGTGGCCGTACCCGCTTCTGTGCTGTCCGCGCCCGATGCCGCTGCCGCGCTCACCGCTGAGGGAGCGCGCTCGGGCGGGGCGAGGACGTGGTCCCCGGGGTCCGGGTCCGGCTCGGACACGCGCTCGGGGACGCTGTCGACCGGTTCGGTGACCGCCGGGCGGTCGGGATTCGGGGGGACTTCATCGGTGACCGGCGACAGTTCCGTCGTCTCCTCTGTGTTCCGGTGCTCCGGTACGTCGGGCCCCTGCGGTATCGCGCGTCCCGATGCCGGGCGGCTCCACCACTTCGCCTTGGGTCCGGTGGGCTTGCCGTCGTCCATGCTCTCCCCGCACCTGCCTCGTCCGTGCCCCGACAAGGGCACCCGTGCAGGGATTCAACCAGGTTTACGAATGTCCGCGCAGGGACCCTGTCACCGACGCCGCGAAAGCGGCACGCCGGGCTGTGTGGGCGCGGCGAGGTGGGTGGGGTCGGGCGTGGCCGTGGGGGTGGTCAGTCCGGGGCTCGCCGCCAGTTGGAAAGCCGTGCCCGTAGGACGTATCAAGGGCGCCGCGGGCAAGTGGTTGAGAACCGCCGACTGGAACGGGTGAGGGGTGAACGGCGCCCGCATCGTGCCGGGAGCGAGCACCGGCGCGCTGTCGACGGACTGCGGAAGAATGCCGCCCCGCTCGCCGCCCTGCCTGCCACGCGTCCCGTTGCCGGGAGGTGTGGTGGTGGCCCTGGTCAGCGGCGTGATGCCCGCGCCGGCGCCGCGCGCGGTGGTGTCGACCGTGGCACCCATGGGCAGTGCCCCGAGGGCCATCGCGGCGAAGGAGACCGCGCTCGCGGCGGCGAAGGCGAACCGCCGGCCGCGCCACGGTGAGCGCTCGGCCTCGGTGCGCCCCACCTCGTGGATCCTGAAGCCCGCGCCGGAGGCGGAGCCGCCGCGCAGGGGTGCGGCGTGGGGTCCGGCCGGGCGATAGCCGAACGCGTCGCTACGGACGCCGAAGACACCGTTGCTGAACGCCGTGCCGTCGAACGGACCGGGGGGCTTGTCCTCGTCGTCCTCGATGGGTCCGCCGGGCAGTCCCTGGAGCCGGGCGAGAAAGCCTTCGGACAGCGGCGGGGGCGCCGACTGCGCGAACGCGTTCTTCAGCCTGCGCTGGGCGTCGGCCTCCGCCTTGCACTTGGCGCAGGTCGCGAGGTGCGCGAGCACACGCTCCCGGGCGTCGTGACCGAGCTCCCCGTCCACCAGGGCGGCGAGCCGGTCCCCCAGGTGCTGCTCCGCGGGGGTCGGTCCTGTCCCACTCACGCGACTCCGCCCTCCCCGGCCACGCCCGCGAACGTGCGCTGCTCGGCCCGGGCCTCGGGAGAACGGTGCTGGAGGGCCTTGCGCAGGTGCGAACGGCCCCGGTGGATCCGGCTGCGCACCGTGCCGAGCTTCACGCCGAGCGTGGCGGCGATTTCCTCGTACGACAGTCCTTCGATGTCGCACAGGACGACCGCGGCCCGGAATTCGGGAGCGAGGGTGTCCAGCGCCTGCTGCACATCCGCGTCGAAGTGGGTGTCGTGGAAGACCTGCTGCGGTGAGGGCTCACGGCTGGGCAGGCGCTCCGCCGCGTCGTCACCGAGCGCGTCGAAGCGGATCCGCTGCTTGCGGCGGACCATGTCCAGGAAGAGGTTGGTGGTGATGCGGTGCAGCCAGCCCTCGAACGTGCCGGGGGTGTACGTCGACAGGGACCTGAAGACCCGGACGAAGACTTCCTGGGTCAGATCCTCGGCGTCGTGCTGGTTGCCCGTGAGACGGTAGGCCAGACGGTACACGCGGGCGCTGTGCGTGCTGACGATCTCCTCCCAGCTGGGAGGCGTCCACGCCTGCGATTCCGCATCCGATGCGAAGGTCGCCGTAACTGCGGAGTCGGTCGAGCGAGAACGGTCAGCGAAGTTGGTCACGGATTTCGGCTCACCGGCCGACCTGAGAAAGCGCTTGAACGCTCCTCCCCGATCCGCAGGCGCAGCCGCACCTCCCCTATCGACTCTGGTGGTGTCCAGCGGAGCACCTACCATAGCCACCTCGCCCGTTAGCTCCGGATAAGAATCTTTGCCTGAATTTGCGCCTGGTCCCAGGTCTTCATCCATGTGTTCCCCCACGCCTTCATAACGCCCGGTCCCATCAGCGGGTTCCCGCGTGCAGCGGATACAGTCACCGGTGCGCCAACTACGGGGACAGGAGAGGGTCATTACCGCCAACCGGCAGACAAGCTGGGCGTTCGCCGACGCTTTTGTCGCCGAGGACGAGGCACTGCGCTGGGCCCGCGACAGGGCCCGGGACATGGGGCTCCGCTCGGTGTCACCGGGCACGGGCGCCGCGCTTCGTCTGCTTGCCGCCACGGCGGACGCCAAGGCGGTGGCGGAGATCGGCACGGGTACCGGGGTCTCCGGGATCTATCTCCTGAACGGGATGCGGCCCGACGGCGTACTGACCACGGTCGACACGGAGCCGGAGCGGCAGCAGTTCGCCCGTGAGGCGTTCCGCGCGGCCGGCTTCACCAACAATCGCGCCCGCTTCATCCCCGGCCGGGCCCTGGACGTACTTCCCCGGCTGGCCGACGGCGGGTACGACCTCGTCTTCTGCGACGGGGACCGCCTGGAGTGCCTGGACTATCTCGCTGAATCGTTGCGCCTGCTGCGACCAGGGGGGCTGGTGTGCTTCGAGGGTGTCTTCGCCGACGGCCGTACGGTCGATTCGGCGGCCCAGCCCCACGAGGTGCTGCGCCTGCGCGAGCTGTTGCGCACGGTCCGGGAGATGCAGGACGAGCTGCTGGCGTCGCTGCTGCCGGTGGGCGACGGCCTGCTCTGCGCCGTACGCCGCTAGGCCGTGTCTTCAGAGTCCCGCCCGGCCCGCGACGCCTGGCATGGCACCTCGCCGCACGGTCAGGGACCCCAGGGGACCCCAGCCACGGGAACGGCATAAAGCTGCCCCGCCACGGAGGTGTCCGTGGCGGGGCAGCACGAGAGTGCGCGTTCTGTCCGCGTCAGCCGACGACCTTCTTCAGGGCGTCACCCAGCGCATCCGCCTCGTCGGGGGTCAGCTCGACGACCAGCCGACCGCCGCCTTCGAGCGGAACGCGCATGACGATGCCCCGCCCCTCCTTGGTCACCTCGAGCGGGCCGTCGCCCGTCCGCGGCTTCATGGCCGCCATGCTCGTTCCCCTTCCTGAAACCAGCTCATCGCAGCCGGCGGCCCCATAACAGGCGCTGTGTCACCGGCATCGAACACATTGCTTCCAGGCCATTATCCCGCATGGCGGGACCCGATGACCAACATCGGACGGCATCGCTTGCGCAACGCGCTCTCTCAAAACGACTCAATTCGGCGATCCGCCTGCGATACTTCGCGGCTGTTCACGGCTCCGCGGCCCCGGATTGTTTGACGCAGGTCACATGCCGACCCGCGGTGATCTCCGCCATGCTGGGGCCGGACAGGACAGCGGACAGGCAGTCAGAGTCGCAGAGGAGATCCGATCATGGCCGACACGGTGCTGTACGAGGTGAGCGACGGGCTCGCGACCGTCACGATCAATCGGCCCGAGGCCATGAACGCGCTGAACATCGCGGCCAAGGTCGCCCTGCGAGACGCTTTGGACACCGCCGCGGACGATTCCGCCGTTCGGGCCGTACTCCTCACCGCCACCGGGCGGGCCTTCTGCGTGGGTCAGGACCTGAAGGAGCATGTCTCGCTGTTGGCGGCCGACGCGGCCGACGGCAGCGGCGGGACCATGAGCACCGTGCGGGAGCACTACAACCCCATCGTGCGGGCCCTGACGGAGATGCCGAAGCCGGTCGTCGCCGGGGTCAACGGGGTCGCGGCCGGGGCGGGGCTCGGCTTCGCGCTCGCCTGCGACTACCGCGTCGCCGCCGACACCGCCTCCTTCAACACCTCGTTCGCGGGCGTGGCACTGACGGCCGACTCCGGCGTGTCGTGGACGCTGCCCCGGCTGATAGGGCAGAGCAGGGCGGCCGACCTGCTGATGTTCCCCCGGTCGATCACCGCCGAGCGGGCCCACGAGCTGGGGATCGTCAACAAGCTGGTCCCCGCGGCCGATCTCGCGGCCGAGGCGGCGGCGGTCGCCCGCTCCCTCGCGCAGGGCCCCACGCTGGCGTACGCGGCGCTGAAGGAGTCCCTGGCGTACGGCGCCGGCCACTCACTGGCCGAGTCACTGGAGAAGGAGGGCGAACTCCAGAACCGGGCGGGCGCGTCGCAGGACCACGGCATCGCGGTCCAGGCCTTCCTCGACAAGGCGAAGCCCCGCTACGTGGGCCGCTGACGCCGCTGCCGGGTGGGCCCGCTCATGCCTCGGTGAGCTGCCTGCGGACCAGGCACCCGGCCAGGTGGTCGTCGACCAGGCCGCACGCCTGCATCAGCGCGTACGCCGTCGTGGGACCGACGAATCGGATGCCGCGCTTCTTGAGCGCCTTCGCCAGCGCGGTGGATTCGTCGGTGACCGCCGCGACGTCCCCGATCGTCCTGGGCACCGGGCGCGTCGCCGGGTCCGGCGCGTACGACCAGATGAGGCCGTCCAGCTCGCCGGCGGACCAGCCGGCCAGCTCGCGCGCGTTGGCGAGCGTGGCGTCGATCTTGGCGCGGTTGCGGATGATGCCCTCGTCGGTCAGCAGCCGGGCGGCGTCCGCGTCGGTGAAGGCGGCGACAGCCGGGATGTGGAACCCGGCGAAGGCGCGGCGGAAGCCCTCGCGACGGCGCAGGATCGTGATCCAGGAGAGGCCGGACTGGAACGCCTCCAGGCACAGCCTCTCGAAGAGCGCGTCGTCGCCGTGGACCGGGCGGCCCCACTCCTCGTCGTGGTACGTGATGTAGTCCTCGGTCGACAGGCCCCAGGGACAGCGCAGCTCGCCGTCCGGTCCCGCCACCGCTCCGCCGCCGGTCACCGCTGGTCCTCCTCGCCGGGGTTCTTGAAGAGGTCGGGCCGGCCGACGGCCTCGGCCTGGGCGCCCGCCAGGCCGGACTCCAGCTCGGCGATGCGGGAGTCACGCTCGGCCAGCTCGGCGCCGAGCCTGGCCAGCACCTCGTCCACGTCCGCCATCCGATAGCCGCGTAGGCCGATCGGCAGCCGCAGGGCCTCTATGTCGGCCCGGCCCACCGGGCGTGTCGTGGGCAGCGGGTCCACGAGCTGATCGGGCGCGGACTCGGGCAGCACCTCGCGGTCGCCGCCGCCGACCACCGCGAGAGTGACGGCCGCGACGACCACGACCATCGCGATGAGCAAGAACAAGAACACGAGCTTCTCCCCGGGGCAGGAAAACGTCCGATGCCGATCGTGCCACGCGGGACCGACAGTTAAGGTCGCTGGCGACGGCATGGATGGCGGAAACGGGCGGTGACCAGGGGATGAGCAGCGGCACTCTGCGGCTGGGGCGGCGGGAGTTCGACGCGTACGAGCCGGTGATCATGGCCATCGTCAACCGGACGCCGGACTCCTTCTACGACCGGGGCGCGACCTTCCGCGACCGGCCCGCGCTCGACCGGGTGGAGCAGGCGGTGTCCGAGGGCGCCGCCATCATCGACATCGGCGGTGTGAAGGCGGGGCCCGGCGACGAGGTGACGGCGCGGGAGGAGGCGCGCCGCACGGTCGGTTTCGTCGCCGAGGTCCGCAGGCGGTACCCGGACGTGGTGATCAGTGTCGACACCTGGCGGCACGATGTCGGCGAGGCCGTCTGCGAGGCGGGCGCCGATGTGCTGAACGACGCCTGGGGCGGGGTGGATCCGGCGCTCGCCGAGGTCGCCGCCCGGTACGGCGCCGGGCTGGTCTGCACGCACGCGGGCGGGGCCGAGCCCCGGACCCGGCCGCACCGGATCGCGTACGACGACGTGCTCGCGGACATTCTGAGGGTGACGCTCGGACTGGCCGAGCGGGCCGTGGAACTGGGTGTACGCAGGGACGGGATCATGATCGATCCGGGGCACGACTTCGGGAAGAACACCCGGCATTCCCTGGAGGCGACCCGCAGGCTGGGCGAGATGACGGAGACCGGCTGGCCGGTGCTCGTGTCACTGTCCAACAAGGACTTCGTCGGCGAGACCCTCGACAAGCCGGTGAAGGAGCGGGTGATCGGCACGCTCGCGACGACCGCCGTCTCGGCGTGGCTCGGCGCGCGGATCTACCGCGTGCACGAGGTGGCCGAGACGAAGCAGGTACTGGACATGGTGGCGTCCATCGCGGGCCACCGGCCCCCGGCGGTGGCCCGCCGGGGACTGGCCTGAGCCGCGGCCTCCCGAGGAGGCGGCGGCCGGGTGGCTGCCTCCGTACGGAGGCAGCCACCGATGCCGCTACTTGCCGGTCTCCTTGGTCACCAGCGCCACCGCCTCGTCCACGTCGTCCGTGACGTGGAACAGCAACAGGTCCTTCTCGGACGCCTTGCCCTGCGCCACGACCGTGTCCCGCAGCCAGTCGATGAGGCCGGACCAGTACCCCGTCCCGAAGAGGACGATGGGGAAACGGGTCACCTTGCGCGTCTGGACCAGCGTGAGCGCCTCGAACAGCTCGTCCAGCGTGCCGAGGCCGCCGGGCAGAACGACGAAACCTTGGGCATATTTCACAAACATTGTTTTCCGGACAAAGAAGTACCGGAAGTTCACGCCGATGTCGACGTGCGGGTTGAGCCCCTGCTCGAAGGGCAGCTCGATGCCGAGCCCGACGGAGATGCCCTTCGCCTCCCGCGCGCCTTTGTTCGCCGCCTCCATCGCGCCGGGGCCACCGCCGGTGATCACCGCGAATCCGGCCTCGACCAGCGCCCGGCCGATCCGCACGCCCGACTCGTAGTCCGGGGAGTCGACGGGTGTACGGGCCGAGCCGAAGACGCTGATGGCGCTGGGCAGTTCGGCGAGTGCGCCGAAGCCCTCCACGAACTCCGACTGGATGCGCATGACCCGCCAGGGATCGGTGTGCACCCACTCGGAGTCGCCCTCGGTGTCCAGCAGCCGCTGGTCGGTGGTGCCTGCCTGCACCTGGTCCCGGCGACGCAGCACCGGCCCGAGACGCTGCGTGTCCGGCTTCCGTGCTTCCTCAGGACTGCCCATGGACTGCTCCCTCCGCTGCTGTGCCAGTTCCCGGCCAGCGTAGATCCATGGAGGTGACAAACGGCGAAATTCCGGCGGTCGGTCCGGCTCCCCCGGTCTACCGACCGCCCCGCCCGCGCCTCTTCAGGAGGTCAGCCACTCCCGCAGCCGGTTCTCGCAGTGTGTGATCCGCTCGACGGCCACGTGCTCGTCGCGCTTGTGGGCGAGCAGCGCGTCCCCCGGGCCGTAGTTGACCGCGGGCACCCCGAGCGCGCCGAAGCGCGAGACGTCCGTCCAGCCGAACTTGGGCTGCGCGGTGCCGCCCACGGCCGCCATGAACGCGGCCGCGGCGGGGTGCGAGAGGCCGGGCAGGGCCGCGCCCGAGTGATCGTCCACGACGAACTCCCGGATCCCGCAGTCGGCGAACACCTCACGCACGTGTGCCACCGCCTCCGCCTCACCGCGGTCCGGCGCGTAGCGGTAGTTGACCACCACGGTGCACGCGTCGGGGATGACGTTGTTCGCCACGCCTCCCTCGATCGCCACGGCGTTCAGGCCCTCCCGGTACTCCAGTCCGTCGATCACCGGGCGACGCGGTTCGTACGCGGCGAGGCGGGCCAGGATCGGCGCCACGGCGTGGATGGCGTTGGACCCCATCCAGCTGCGCGCCGAGTGCGCCCGCTCGCCCTCCGTACGGAGGTGGATCCGCAGCGTCCCCTGGCAGCCGCCCTCGACCTGCGCGTCGGAGGGTTCGAGCAGAACGGCGAAGTCCGCCTCCAGGAGATCGGGGCGGGCGGCTGCCACGTGCCCCAGGCCGTTGAGGTCGGCGGCGACCTCCTCGTTGTCGTAGAAGACGAACGTGAGGTCCCGGTTGGGAGCCGGGACGGTCGCGGCGATACGCAGCTGGACGGCGACACCCGACTTCATGTCGGTGGTGCCGCAGCCCCACAGGACGCCGTTCGCGTCCAGCCTGGAGGGCACGTTGTCGGCGATCGGCACGGTGTCGATGTGCCCGGCCAGGATGACCCGCTCGGCCCGCCCGAGGTCCGTACGCGCCACGACGTTGTTGCCGTAGCGCTCGACGGTGAGGTGAGGCAGGACGCGCAGCGCCTCCTCGACTGCGTCGGCGAGGGGCTTCTCGGCGCCGCTGACGGACGGGATGTCGACGAGCCGGGCGGTGAGCTCCGGGGCGTCCAGCGTGAGGTCCAGCGTGGTTCCAGGCTTTGTTTCGGGCATGGCCAGACCCTACGGCGTGGCCGGTGGCGGCCGGTGGCGGCCGGTGGCGGCAGGGTGCGGGCGGACCGGTCCTCGCCGGCCGGTGGGCCCGGTACGGTGGGCGGCGTGTCCGAGACCGCCTCCCCTCCCCGTCGCGGCCGAGTCCTGCGCATCACGGCCGCCCTCACCGTGCTCCTCGCACTGGCCGGCTACCTCGCCGTGCGGTTCGCCCCCGGCGAGAGCGGCCCGCCGCGCTGCACGGCGCGCGCCGCCGGGTCCTCCGACGGTGACGTCCCCACGTACGAGATGAGCCCGGAGCAGGCGGCGAACGCCGCCACGATCTCCGCGGTCGGCACCACCCGCGGGATGCCCGAGCGCGCCGTGACGATCGCGCTGGCCACCGCTCTCCAGGAGTCGGCGCTGCGCAACATCGACCACGGCGACCGGGACTCCGTCGGCCTCTTCCAGCAGCGCCCGTCGAAGGGCTGGGGCACGGTCGAGCAGATCCTCGACCCCGTGTACTCGGCGGAGCAGTTCTACGCGAAGCTCGCCGAGGTGCCCGGCTACACGCGGCTTCCTCTTACGGAGGCGGCGCAGCGGGTCCAGCGCAGCGGTTTCCCGCAGGCGTACGCGAAGCACGAGCCGGACGCCACGCTGCTGTCCGCCGCGCTCACCGGCAGGGCCGCCGCGACCCTCACCTGCACGGGCGGGAGCGACGGCGAGGTCGGGGATCCGGCGAAGGTACGGGCGGCCCTGACGCACGCCTTCGGGTCCGAGGTGCTGCCGAGCACGGATGTCGCCGACGCCGCCGACCCGCCGGCGAAGGGCGGCGGAGCGGGCGGACCGGCAGGCGGACAGGCCGGCGCCAAGGGCTCGGCGGAGGTCGCGGTGCCGGTCGACTCCTCGGACGGGTCCCGTGGTTGGGAACTCGCCCACTGGGCGGTGGCGCACTCCGCCGATCTGCGGATCGCCGAGGTCTCCGTAGGGGACCGGGTGTGGAGCGTGGCGAAGTCCGACCAGGGCTGGCGGAAGAGTGACGGCGAATCCGGCGCGGAGAAATCCGGCGGAAACGACGTTCGAATGCGTATCGCGCAGTAGCACGGCGGGGTAGCCCGAACGGAGTAGTCGTGGCATATCCGGTCGGCATGGTGAGGGCTTACCGGGCGGTTCACTCGTTCGGCGCCAAATCCCTTGCCTTTGAAGCGAAGTGACGGTTCGCCAGATCTCCGCGCCGAGGATCCTTTGACCGTTTTTATCCGTAGCCGATAATGCGACGCATTACCAATTCTTTACTCTTGTACACCGCAACCTCAGGTGCCCTTCGAGGGGTTGTCACAGCGTCCGATCGCTGGACACGACAATTTCCTCTCCCGTCAAAGGAGCATCATGTCCCTCCCCCTGACCCGTCGGATCGCCCGTGCCGCGCTGCTCATCGCGGCGGGTGCAGCCCCGGTGGTCGGTGCGGCCGGCTCCGCCAGCGCAGCAGCCCTCCCCCAGACCGCCGACCTCGGCGGCGTTTCCCAGCTGGACGGCGCGGCCCTCGGCGACACGCTGGACAGCGGCGCCCGGCAGGCGACCGGCATCGCGGGCGAGGTCGGCGCCCAGACGGTCGCCTCGTCCGTCCCGGGGGCCGGCGAGACCCTCGGCGGCGTCGCCAAGTCGGCGACCCCCGTCGCGCAGCGGGCGGCCGGTGAAGCCGCCGGCGGCGCCGGTCAGACCCTCGGCGACGCGGCCACCTCCGTCACCGAGAACGGACTGCCGACCGACTCCCTCGGCAAGGGCCTGCCCACCGACAAGCTCCCCGTCAACACCCTGCCGCTCGGCTGATCGAGGCCGGTCCGGAGCGACGCCTCACACGAAGGGCCCGGGGAGTTCGTACTCCCCGGGCCCCTTCGTGTGGTCGGACGGGCACACCGCCGCCCGTCAGCCGAGCCGCTTGACGGCGGCCTCCACGCGTTCGTCGGTCGCCGTGAGTGCCACCCGTACGAAACGGTCGCCCGCGGGGCCGTAGAAGTCCCCCGGCGCCACCAGGATCCCCAGCTCCGCCAGATGGGCCACCGTCAGCCAGCACGGCTCGTCACGGGTCGCCCAGAGGTACAGGCTCGCCTCGCTGTGCTCGATCCGGAAGCCGTGGCCCTCCAGGGCCGCGCGCAGGGCGGTGCGGCGGGCCGCGTACCGCGCGCGCTGCTGGGCCACATGGGTGTCGTCGCCCAGCGCCGCGACGGTCGCCGCCTGCACCGGGGCCGGCATCATCATGCCGCCGTGCTTGCGGATCTGGAGCAGTTCACCCAGGACGGCCGCGTCGCCCGCCAGGAAGGCCGCCCGGTAGCCGGCCAGGTTGGAGCGCTTGGAGAGCGAGTGGACGGCCACCACGCCCTCGTACGAGCCGCCGCAGACGTCCGGGTGGAGTACGGAGACGGGCTCGGCCTCCCAGCCGAGTTCCAGGTAGCACTCGTCGCTGAAGAGCAGCACACCGTGCTCACGCGCCCAGGCGACGATCCGGGTCAGTTCGGCCTTGTCCAGGACCCGGCCGGTCGGGTTCGACGGCGAGTTCAGCCAGAGCAGCTTCAGGCCCGCCGGGTCGAGTTCGGTCGGGTCGTCGTAGGAGACGGGCTCCGCGCCGCACAACCGGGCGCCCACCTCGTACGTCGGGTAGGCCAGCCGCGGGTGGGCGACCCGGTCACCGGGGCCGAGGCCGAGCTGGGTCGGCAGCCAGGCCACCAGCTCCTTGGACCCGACCACCGGAAGGACGTCGGTGTGCGCGACGTCGCGCGCGCCGAGCCGCCGTTCGACCCAGCCCGTCAGCGCGTCGCGCAGCTCGGCCGTGCCCCACACCGTGGGATAGCCGGGCGAGTTCGCCGCGGCGACCAGGGCCCGCTGGATCAGGTCGGGGACCGGATCGACCGGGGTCCCGACGGACAGGTCCACGATGGCGTCCGGATGGGCGGCCGCTGTCGCCTTGTAGGGCTCCAGCTTGTCCCAGGGGAAGACCGGAAGTCGCGAAGAGACTGCGGACACGGTGCTCACTTTCTCGGCAGTGCTCACTTGTCGCTCACTTTTCGGTACGACGGGCAAACACCTCGGTCCCGTACGGCGAAGTGCCGTACGGGACCGGGGTCGCGCTTGTCAGTCGTTCTGAGGCTGAGGCGGCAGTGCGGCGATGAAGGGGTGGTCACGCTCGATCAGACCGAGCTTGGACGCGCCACCGGGGGAACCGAGTTCGTCGAAGAACTCCACGTTCGCCTTGTAGTAGTCCTTCCACTCCTCCGGAGTGTCGTCCTCGTAGAAGATCGCCTCGACCGGGCAAACCGGCTCACAGGCTCCACAGTCGACGCATTCGTCCGGATGGATGTACAAGGACCGTGAGCCCTCGTAGATGCAGTCGACCGGGCACTCTTCGATGCACGCCTTGTCCTTGAGATCCACACAAGGCTGCGCGATGACGTAGGTCACGCTGTCGTTCCTCCTCGATAGGGCGCGGCGGGCCATCTGCGGCTCCGTCCACGGGCGCGCGGGAGCGCGGCGTCGTCGATGCCCGCACCTAGTATCTCCGTTCCCGGGCACGATCCGCACAGGAGGGGCGCACAGAGCTGTGGAATTCACAACCGGAGGACGGCTGGAGGTCCGGATCACCCCCGCCGACGTGGGAAAACGCGTATCTGTCCGCCGTCTGACCGGCGCCTTCGAAGGCACGGAGAAGTTCACCGACACGGTCGGTGTTCTCACATCCTGGGACGGCGATGTGGTCCTCATCACACGACGCACGGGGGAGACCGTCCGGATGGCGGAGTCCTCGCTCGTCGCGGGCAAGGTCGTCCCGGCCGCGCCCGCCCGGCGCCGGGGTCCCGCCACCTCCTTCAGGGAGCTGGCTCGGGTCGCCGCGCGCGCCTGGCAGCCGGTGGAGCGTGAGGCGCTCGGCGAGTGGGAGCTGCGGGCGTCCGCCGGATTCACCCGGCGCGCCAACTCGGTGCTGCCGCTGGGCGAGCCGGGAATGCCCCTGGACGAGGCGCTGGGGGCCGTACGGCGCTGGTACGACCGGCGAGGGCTGCCCGCGTACATCCAGACGGCCACGGGCGCGGAGGGGACGCAGGAGCTGCTCTGTGCGGAGCTCGAGGCGCGGGGCTGGCTGCGGGAGGTCACGGCCGAACTGCGTGTCGGGGCGCTGGCGCCGCTGGTGGACGGGGCGCCGGACGACGACTCGGCCGCGCGCGTGCGGCTCGACCGCGCCTGCGACGAGGCGTGGCTCCGCCGCTACCAGCGCTTCGGCGAGCCGGGTCCGCACGTGCTGCGGGTGCTCGGCGGCGGGCCGTCCGTGTGGTTCGCGTCGGTCGCCGGCGACGACGAGGTGCCGGCCGCGATCGGCCGGTGTGTCGTCGACGGGCGCTGGGCGGGCTTCATGGCCGTCGAGGTCGATCCCGCGCGACGGCGGCAGGGACTGGCGAGCGCGGTGATGCGCGCGCTCGCCGCCCGCGCGCTGGAGGAGGGCGCGTCCGCCGCGTGGTTGCAGGTCGAGTCGGACAACGAGGCGGCGGGCGCCCTGTACGACGGCATGGGCTTCGCCACGCATCACCGGTACCACCACTTCCGAGCCGCGTGAGGAGCGACGGACCGGCCATGGAATCTCAATCGCCCCTGCCCGACCGCCGGAGCCGGTTCGCCGCCGAGGCCCGCGCGGAGCGGCCCGACGTCGCGCTGCTCTGCCTCCTCATCGGTACGGAGGCGGACCCGGGACTGGACGAGGCCGGGCTCGACGCGGCGCAGATCGAGCTCGACCGGCTGGCCGGGATGCTGCCCTTCGGCCTCAGTGGCCCGCGCGCCTGGGCCACCGCGCTGGCGGACCTGCTGGGCACGCGCCTCGGCTTCCGGGGCACGCCGGGCGAGTACGGGCGCCTGGAGGCCTCGCTGCTGCACGAAGTCCTGCGCCGCAGGCGCGGGTTGCCGATCCTGCTGTCCGTGCTGTGGACCGAGGTGGCGCGCCGCGCGGGGGCGCCGGTGTACGGGGTGGCCCTGCCCGGCCACTTCGTCGTCGGCCTCGGGGCGCCGGAGGAGCCCGACGAGCGGGTCCTGGTGGACCCGTACGCGGGCGGCAGGCTCCTGACGCGCCAGGACACCGAGACGCTGGTGATGGGGGCGACAGGCGCCCCTCTGGCGCCTTCGATGCTGAGCCCGGCGGAACCGCTCCACGTCGTGGTCCGCATCCTGAACAACATCCGCGCGTGGGCGTCCACGCGCCCGGAGCGCGGCGATGTCGCACTGTGGGGGGTCGAACTCAGCCTCCTGCTCCCGTCCCACCCGGCCCGCCTGCGCTACGAGCGCGCCCAACTGCTGGTGCGGCGCGGAGATTTCCTGACGGGGGCGGCGGAGATGGACGAGTACGCGGAGGTGGTGTCGGCGGTGGAACCGTCAACGGCCGAAGCGATCCGCCACAAGGC
>NZ_JARJHW010000188.1:0-13934 GCF_040560175.1 Streptomyces panacea | reverse complement strand
AGAGACAGGGGAGTTGCGGGACGCGCGCGGGTCGGCGCGGGGGATTCCCGGGCTGTTGGGGCGGGTCGCCCGGGCGGCGGACGCGGAGACCGCGCGGGCGGCCCTGGAGGAGATCGGGGAGCGGGTCTGCGAGTTGAGGTTCGTCGTGTGCGAAGCCACGGCGTACACCGTGCCCTTCCTGCTGGACCTCGCCGGCAGTCCGGACCCTCGGCATCTGCCGTGCAAGGCCGACGTCCTCGAACTGCTCCTCGCGATCGTCAGCGCCCGCCAGTGGCCCGCCCACCTGACGGAGCGGATCGGCTGGGAGGCGGCGTCGCACGAAGCCGTACGCGCCGGGCGGGCCGTGATCGAAGGGCTCGCCACCTCCGTGCGTCCCGACGTCGCCGCCGCGGCGAGCCGGCTCCTGCCGGCCATGGACCGGCAGACGTAGCCCCGCCCTCAGTCGTCCTGGAGCCGTTCCCCCGCGTACCCCGCCACCACGCCCACCACCAGCACCGCGTTCGACATGAGGATGCCCTCGGCCTCCAGCTCCTGCCACTGCATCACCATGTTCAGCGCCTGCGCGGCCACCCCGACCGTGAAGACCGCCAGCGCGTGCTGGAACTTCGAGTCGCGGAAGGGTTCGCGGTGGGACCGGCCCGCCGCCCAGGTGGCCAGGGCTATGCACACCGCGTTGGGGATGTGGATCAGCATCAGTCTGCCGTTGAAGGTCTCCAGGTTCTCCGAGGTGGCCAGATGGTCGTTGACCAGCGTGGTCTGCAAGTACTCCGTCAGGAGCAGGACGACGATGCCGGCCGCCCAGGCGCGCGCGAGCCCGAACACCGCCGCTCCCCGCCCCTCCTCCCGTTGGACGGACGCCCCCGGGTAGCCGTACCTCGTCATCGCCAACCGCCTCCATCAGTGCTCGTGCCTGCCGGTCCGGAGGCGGGAACCTGAATCCCGCGCTCTCAGACCACCGTGAAAAGAAGAACCGCCGCGAAGCCGAGCGCCGCCAGCCCGCAGCCCACCACCAGCAGCCCGTACTGGAGCACCGGCGACCAGTTGCCGCGGCCCGCGACCGTCGCCGTGCGCTCCGGGGCCGCCGGGTCGTACGCCACCGTCACCGGGTCGCCGACCCGTATCGACCGGCTCGCCAGATCCTCGAACTCGATCTGGCGGCCGTCCGGCGTACGGAACGCGAAGAAGTACTGCCGCGCGTCCGAGCGGTTGTACGGCTCCTGCTCGATACGCACGCAAGTGCCCTCTGCCCGTATACCCGCTCGCAGCGCCCGATTCACGCCCGAAAGGCGACGCGCGTAGTGCGTTGCCAACCAGCCGAAAAGCAGAATCATGCCGCCGAAGAAAAGGTAATCGCCGCCCGGAACATCCATTGTGGACCGCCTAATTGACCGTGATCGAGTCGATTATTTTCTTCAGGTCGCCCTTGCTGAGTTTTCCCTTGACCGCGTCGATCCGTACGGCGTACGTCTTGTCGCCGGCGTCGAGGCCCGCGATGATCACGCCGTCGATCCGGGTGCCGGCCTCCGGGGCCAGCGTCCCGCCCGGGGTCCCCGCCCCGGAGCCGGCGCCTGAGTCCTTCTGGGTGAATTCGAAGTTGACCCGCCGCGCCTCTTCGTCGCCGTCCGGGCCGGGGACCTGGATCTCCTCCTGCTCCCCGAGCGTCGAGCCGAGCGCGACCCCGGCCTCGGCGCCGATCGCCGCCTCCTCCACCGAGTCGGCGTCCGTGAAGTCGAGCTGCACCGTGATCATGCCGATGGTCCCGCTCGCGTCGGAGAGCGTCGCCGCGGCCGCGTTGTACTTGCTGCGCTCACCCGCGCCCTGCGCCTCGAACGCCGCCGGGTGCGCCACCGTGACCGCCGGGGTCTTGAGCGTGCCCCAGCCCTCCGGCACCGGGCCGCTCCCGGCCTGCGAGCCGCACCCCGCCGCGAGCATGAGCGCGGCGAACGCGGCGAGCGCGGCGGTCGCCGCGGTGATCGCGGAGGGAGTCCCGGACACGGTCGCCGAGCCGGTCGAGGTCGTGAAGGTCGCCCGTCCGGTCCGCCCGGCCATCGTCGTCCCTCTCGTCGTCTTCTTGCTGCTCATGGCGTGTGTGCTCCTGTCCCCGGGATCAGTTCGCACAGTAGCTGTACGGGACATAACTGCGGTTGTCCCCCTTCGGCGCACCCAGGAACTGCGCGTCGTTGAGGTTCTCCTCCTTCTTCTCGGTGGAGACCGAGAAGCCGAAGCTCAGACCCAGGTTCAGCTCGAACCCGTACTCCGCCGCCTCGGTCTGGCCGGTGTACGTGTTCTTGCTGGAGAGGCCCTCGTCGAAGAGGAGTTGGCCGAACGGGTCGTCGTTGCCCGGCCGCTTCGTCGGTGCGTGGTCGTCAAACATGTAGGCGAACGGTGCCCCGTTGTCGCCGCTGCCGTCGAGCCATTTCTGGGCGATCGCGCGCTGCTCGGCACCCTCGGCGCCGGGCTTGAGGACGACGGAGTTGGTGACGACCTCGATACCGGTCTCGTTGTCGGTGCCCTTCGCGCTGCCGCTGCCGCCGCGCTTGTCGTCGTCCTTCTTGCCGTTGTCGCCGCCGACCGAGACGCCGTCCTTCGTGGCGCCCTTCTCGACGGTGCGCGTCATGTCTATGCGCAGCAGCTCACCGGTCGTCTTGTCGTGGCTGACGGTGATGGTGCCGGTCTGCGTCGTGGTCGCGCTCGACTCGCCGCTGATGGGGCCGGCCTCGTAGCCGACCTTGCCCGTGTACTCGATGGCGGCGCTGTACGTGTACGACTTGAGGTTCCGGTAGTTGTTGTCGGTCCAGGTCACCTCGGGCGAGAACTTGAAGCTGCCGCCGAGCGTCGCGCCGAGCTTCTTCTCGTCACCCGCCGACAGCTTCATACCCCCGGCGGCGCTGGCCTCCAGGCCCACCTTGCCGTAGCTGATGTGCCGGTTGCCGAGCTTCTCGTCGATGCGCTTGCGGAGCTGCTCCTCCTCGTACATCGGACCGCTGTTGAAGAAGTAGGCGATGCTGTTGCCGAGCCCGCCACCACGTGAGTTGGCGTGCCGGTTGGCCAGCTCGTAGGTCTTGAGGTCCTCGATGTCGTCGCGGAACGCGGCCGCGTCCTCCTCGCTGTCGAAGACCCAGGTGTCCCCGTTGGTCACCTTGATCCCGGCACCGAGCTCGACCTTGTCCGAGCCGAACTTCCCGACCTTGGCGCCCGGCTTCCAGTCCTTCTTGGCGGCGACGGACGCGGCGTCGGTGAAGGTCATCATCACCTGCTGGTCCTTGTCGTCGACCTTGCCGTCCTTGTTGACGTCGGTCTTGGACTGGAAGGTCTGCTGCTGGAAGCCGTACTCCTCGCCCCACTCGATGAACAGCACCTTGCCCTTGGCGCCGGCCTTGTCGCTGATCGAGGAGATCTGACAGAGCGGCGGTTCGTAGTCGGCGTCGGTCTTGGGGGCGCTCTGGCTCGGCTTGCCGTTGCCGGGGGTGCACGGTCCGAACGTGACCAGGCACTTCAACTGGTCGGCGATGGTCCCGTCCACACCGGTGCCCACCATCGCCCCCGCGACGGCCGCGACGACCACCACCATGCCCACGTACTCGGTGGCGGAGGTGCCGCGGTCGCCCCGTGGTCGTCCTCGTACCAGTTCCCGTCTCATCCGACCGTCCCCCTCGGTGCCCGCACGACTTTCCCGTATACGGAATCGAATCGGAGCGTACGGACGGCGCGGACCCGGTGGCGTGGGTCCGTGGACCCAACCCGGACCCAAAGCGGACCAGTTACCTGGTGGGCGCTTCCAGGGTCGGCTAGTTTCAACTTCAAATGAAACATGGGTTAACGCCTGACTGCTTCGCCCGATTTTGGTGGTGCCTACGAAGTGGGCGACGTACCACTGACATCGGTGAGGTGTTCTCTGTGCCCTAAGTCGTGGATAAAGTGCTGAGCGGTGGTCGCAGGACATCGAGAACGACTACCGAGCAGGACCGCCAACCAGGACTGTCGAACACCGAGCGGCAGGACCAGCAGGAGAGAGAGAACCGCGGTCGCCGGAACTCCGGCGGCCGAGCTGAACGGGGATCCAGGTGTCAACCGCCATAGCTGTCACAAGTCACGACCTGGTGCTGCCGCCCACCGACCAGCAGACGCCCACCGCGGCCCTGCTGCAGGCGCCCGACGCCCAGCCTCTGGAGGCCGCGCTCGCGGACATGCAGGTCCTGGTGGAGCAGCAGGGTTACGTCGTCGCCGTCTACCCCGCCTCCATCCCGGTCGCGCACGAACAGCGGCTGCACACGGTCCGGTCCGTCCTGGAGAGCGATCGCATCGCCCTCCTCAAGCTGGACCTCCCGCCGCTCGGGCTCGCCGTACTCGTCCGCCAGCTACGGCAGTTGTCCATCTGCGACTTCAGCGCCGGTGTCGTCGCGTCGGCCGCCCGGCTGCTCTCCCACTACATCCACGCGGGTGCCCTCCTCAACTCGGTCACCAAGCTCGACCGTGTCCCGGTCAGCCTCAAGTCGCACGCCAAGTCCTGGGTGCCGGGCTCGCAGTTCGGTGTCCTCGCCAACCCCGATCCCCAGTTGATCAAGATCGGCAACGGCGAGCTGACCGGCCCCGAATTCGGCACGCAACTCCTGGTTGCGAAGGGGCAGTTGCAATCGGACTGGGTGACCGCGACACTCGCTCCCGCCTGGCAGGTGCAGGGGGTGCAGGAGATGGCACTTCTCGCGGATTCCCCACGCTGGTGGGGAACGTCCAAGATGGTCGAATTCGCCGCGTTCCTGCCGGATATCTCCGTTCTTTATCAGCTGGTTTCATCCGTACGGCGAGAGGTCTGTTCCTGGTGCGGTCTCGAACTCATCGGTGATCGTTGCGGATTCTGCTCCGCGCCGCTCTCCCCGGCCGAGAACCAAACGTACGGTTCAGGTGTCCTGAACCAGGGAACACCCACGCGCCACGGGTCGTAACCCGCCTGCCAGGCGGTTCGTACGGGCCGGAGGTGGCGGTCGGCACCGTACGGCAACCGCTCCACCCCACTCCCTGCCCGCCCCGTCAGTCCCCGTCCCACGTCTTCGAACGAGGTTGTCCCGCTCATGAATTCACGGCAACGCCGCGGCATCATTCTCCTTCTCCTATCCGTCCTCTGCGCCTTCGGCGCCTTCGCCGGTGTGCTCTCGGTGATCAGCGACGTGAATTCGAAGGTCGGACCCGAGGTGGCCGCGTACCGGTTGAAGGCGGACGTCGCTCCGTACACGGCTCTCGAAGAGGGCCAGTTCGAGAAGATAGAGATGCCCAAGCGCTGGTTGTCCGACAACGCGGTCACCGACCTCGCCGTCGTCAACGGCAAGATCGCGGTCACCCAGCTCAAGAAGGGTTCGCTGCTCCAGGACGACATGCTCGTCAAGCGTCCCGCCCTCGCCAACGACGAGCAGGAGATCGCGATCATGATCGACGCCGCGACCGGCGTCGCGGGCAAGATCAACGCGGGTGACCTGGTCAACATCTTCGCCACCTTCGCGGCCGAGAACCAGGGCGACGACGCGCAGTCCCGGATCATCGTGCCCAACGCCAAGGTCATCGACGTCGGTTCGCTGACGCCGCTGGAGCCCAAGGAGGACGACCGGGGCAGCAACACCGGACCCCGTTCGGCCGTCCCGATCACGTTCGCGCTCAAGACCAAGGACGCCCAGCGCGTCGCCTACGCCGAGTCCTTCGCGCAGCACGTACGCCTCGCCCTGCTTCCCGACGACAGCCCCACCACGCTGCGCCCCGGGGAGAGCACCTACACCCTCGAAGGGGACAAGTGAGGGACGAATGACGACCAGAATCCTTCCGGTCGTCGGCGATGCCGACGCCGCCAGATCCATCACCACCCTGCTCAGCCAGCTCCCCGACGCGGAGCCGGCCGGGCCGGTCGGCGACTCGACCTCGCTGATCGACACCCTGGCCAGGCTGGCCGCGGAGTCGATCGACGAACTGCCGGAAGTCGTCCTGGTACATGAGCGGATCGGTCCCGTCCCGGCCCTTGAGCTGATCCGGGAGGTGGCCCTCCGCTTCCCGGCGGTCGGGGTCATCCTCGTCACCGCCGACGCGAGCCCCGGCCTCTTCTCGGCCGCGATGGACTCCGGCGCGCGAGGACTGGTCGGTCTTCCCCTCTCGTACGAGGAACTCGCCCAGCGCGTCCAGGCCGCGGCCGGCTGGTCCGTGGGCGTACGGCGCCACCTCGGGCACGGCGGCGACGTGTTCACCGGCCCCGGTGGCACCGTCGTCACGGTGAGCGGGGCGAAGGGCGGTGTCGGTACGACGGTGGCCGCCGTCCAACTCGCCCTCGCCGCCAAGGCGTCGGGCATGACGGTGGCGCTCGCCGACCTGGACCTCCAGGCCGGCGACGTCGCCTCCTACCTGGACGTGCAGTTCCGCCGGTCGATCGTGGACCTCGCGACCATCCAGGACATCTCGCCCCGCGTACTCCAGGACGCGGTGTTCATCCACCACACCGGCATCGGGCTGCTGCTCGCGCCGGGCGAGGGGGAGCGGGGCGAGGAGATAAACGACCGGTCCGTACGCCAGATCGTCAGCGCCCTGCGCAACCGCTACGAGGTCGTGATCGTCGACTGCGGTACACAGACGACGAGTGCGAACGCGGCGGCGATCGAGATGGCCGACACCACCCTACTGCTGACCACGCCGGACGTGGTGGCGGTACGGGCGGCCAAACGCATGGTCAAGCTCTGGGACCGGCTGCAGATCCGCAAGGCGGAGGAGACGACGATCGTGGTGAACCGCTACATGCGGAACACCGAGATCCAGCCGCCCCTCATCGAGAAGATCACCAGCACCAAGGTGTCGCGGATCGTCATCCCGGCGAACTTCAAGGAACTGCACGCCGTGGTCGACGCGGGCCGCATGCAGGACCTGGACTCCAAGTCGACCGTGAAACAGGCGCTCTGGGGGCTCGCCGGGGAGCTGGGGCTGGTGAAGACTTCCGAAAGCACGGAGAAACAGGGGAAGTTCAAGGGAGACCGGGGCTCGGTCGGGGTCCGCCGCGGACGGTCGAAGTGACCGCGACGGCTGCCGGGACCAGAGGGATGACGAGGCTGAGGGGGCACGTTGAACCATGAACAATCCACAGATACGGGCAGATAGGCGCGGCGGCCCGCGGGCCGCTCTCCGGGCGCGCGGCGACCGCGGCCAGGCCGCCATCGAGTTCACCGGCCTGATGCCGGTCCTCCTGGCCACCGTCGTCCTGCTCTGGCAGGCCGCGATGGTCGGCTACACCTTCTCCCTCGCGGGCAACGCGGCGGACGAGGCGGTACGGGCCGGGACCGTGGCCCAGCCGGGGGCGCGCACCCAGGCGTGCGAGGAGGCCGGTCAGGAGCACCTGCCGGACGCCTGGTCGGCGGAGATCAACTGCGAACCGGACGGCGACCTCGTCAAGGCGCGGGTCGACCTCGACATCCCGTTCCTCTTCCCCGGCTCGGTCAACATCCCGTTCACCAGCGTCCCGGGCCGGTCGGCCGCCGTGAAGGAGAGCTGACCATGGCGAAGCCACGCACGCGCTCGAAGGACAAGGGCCAGGCCGCCATCGAGTTCGCCGGCCTCATCACCCTCCTGCTCCTCGTCGGTCTCGCCGCCATACAGCTCGGCCTCGCCGCGTACGCCGTCCAGCAGGCCGGTACGGCGTCCCGCGCCGCCGCCCGCGCGGCCTCCACGCTGGACACCGACTACAAATACGTCGGCGAGTCCTCCATGAGCGACTGGCTGGCCGATGACGCCACCATCGAGACCGCGACGTACGAGGGCGACGAGGTCAAGGTCACCGCCCGCGTCCCCGTCCCGGCGATACTGCCGGTCTTCGACTTCCCCGACGCGGAGAGGAGCGCCACCATGCCCCTCGACTGAGCGGGGCGCACCGGCGTTCACCGCACGCAGGCACGCACACACGCACCACCCGAGCATCACACCAGCAAGACCTGGGAGTTGAGGACATGAGCCTGAGGGCGCGCATCAACAGCCCTGAGCCTACGAACGGGCTCAGCGAGGAGAGCCTGCTCGTCGGCGTCTACCGGGCCAAACTCCTCGAAGAGATCGACCTCGCGGAGATGTCCGCGCTGGCCGCGGCCGAGCGCCGGGCCAGGCTCGAACGGGTCCTCGGTCACATCATCAGCCGCGAGGGCCCCGTGCTCTCCTCCGGCGAGCGCTCCCAGCTCATCCGCCGCGTCGTCGACGAGGCACTCGGCCTCGGCATCCTGGAACCCCTGCTCGAAGACGCCTCCATCAGCGAGATCATGGTGAACGGCCACGAGCAGGTCTTCGTGGAGCGCAGCGGCCGACTGGAAATGCTGCCGATGCGGTTCACCTCCAACGAACAGCTGATGCAGACCATCGAACGCATCGTCTCCACCGTCAACCGCCGGGTGGACGAGGCCAATCCGATGGTGGACGCGCGACTGCCCTCCGGCGAGCGCGTCAACGTCATCATCCCGCCGCTGTCCCTGAGCGGGCCCATCCTCACGATCCGCCGCTTCCCGCGCGCGTTCACCCTCCAGGAGATGATCGGACTCGGCTCGCTCGACGAGCAGATGATGATCCTGCTGGCCGGCCTGGTCCGCGCGAAGTTCAACGTCATCGTCTCCGGGGCGACCGGCACCGGCAAGACGACGCTCCTCAACGCGCTGTCCGGACTGATCCCCGAGGGCGAGCGCATCGTCACCATCGAGGACTCCGCCGAACTCCAGCTTCAGCAGCAGCACGTGATCACGCTGGAGACCCGCCCGTCCAACGTGGAGGGCAAGGGCCAGGTCACCATTCGTGACCTCGTACGCAACTCCCTGCGTATGCGCCCCGACCGCATCATCGTCGGTGAGGTCCGTGGCGGTGAGACGCTCGACATGCTCCAGGCGATGTCCACCGGTCACGACGGCTCGCTCGCGACCGTCCACGCCAACAGCGCGGAGGACGCGCTGATGCGACTCCAGACCCTGGCCTCCATGTCGGAGGTCGAGATCCCCTTCGTGGCGATCAAGGACCAGATCAACAGCGCCGTCGATGTGATCGTGCAGCTGACCAGGCACGCCGACGGTTCCCGTCGCGTCACCGAGATCGCCATCGTCGACTCGCACGGCCGCGAGGAGTACCGGATCATCTCGGTCTGCCGCTACCTCGCCAAGCCCATGGCCTCCGACGGGCGGATCCACGGCCACTTCGAGTACTACCCCCTGCCCCGCCGGATCGCGGAGCGCCTCTACATGCGGAGCGAACCCATTCCCCCCGCCTTCGGCGTCGCCGAGTCCGACGAGGAGCTCGCGCTACGCAAGTCGGCCGCCTGACGGCCGACCACCGGCCCCCTACCCGTCCCTGCCCGCCGCTCACCCAGAAGGTCCCCGCACGACATGGATAATCTTCCGCTTCTGACGATAGGCATCACACTGCTCACGTGTGTGCTCGGCGTCATCGGCGTGCACGTCTACTCGGCGGGCAAGGCCCAACGACAGGTGCTCGTCGACCGGATGTCCCAGACGGGCCAGATGGCGACGGTCGGCGGGCGCCGACGGCGCTTCACCGGGCTGGACCGGCGGCTGCGCAGGACCGGTATCGGCAAGCGCATCGACCGCAAGATCGCCGTGACCGGCCTCGATCTGACACCGGGCGAGTACGCCATCTACGTGCTGGCCGGTCTGCTCGGTCTCTACTTCATCATCGGGGCCATCTTCGCGCCGTTCTTCGGTGTGCTGGCGGCGCTCGTCGGCGTGTGGGGCGGCAACGCGTTCCTCAACTGGCAGCGGACCAAGCGGACCGAGGCGTTCATCAACCAGCTTCCCGAGCTGACCCGCGTGCTGGCCAACGCCACCCAGGCCGGTCTCGCGATGCGTACGGCCCTGGTGATGGCGGCCGAGGAACTGGACAACCCGGCCGGCGAGGAACTGCGCAAGGTGGCCGACCAACTGGCGGTCGGGCACTCCCTCGACGACGCGCTCGGCGAGCTGGCCGAGCGGCTCCCGTCCCGTGAACTCGTCGTCCTCGTCACCACGCTGATCCTCTCCAGCCGCGCCGGTGGCCAGGTCGTCAGCTCGCTGCGCAACCTCACCGAGACGCTGGAGGAGCGCAAGGAGACCCGGCGAGAGGTCAAGACGATGCTCTCCCAGATCCAGGTCACCGCGCTCGCCGTGCCGATGCTCGGCCTCGGCTTCCTGCTGATGATCAACGCCACGACGCCGGGGGCGCTCGACAAGATGACCGGCTCGGCGCTGGGGCAGGTCGGCACCGTGATCGCCTTCGGCCTCTACGGTGTCGGCTTCTTCTTCATCCGCCGTATGTCCCGCATCCAGGTCTGAGAAAGGAGGGCACGCACACCATGGAACTTCTGCTTTCGGCCCTCATGGGACTCGCCATCTACGGCGTCTTCCACGGCATACGGCTCTACCGCGCCGACGCCAAACTCCCCGGCGACCTCGCGATCGCGCTGGAGGTCGGCGCCTCCCGGACCACCGCAGTCGGCTCCGGCATCGACCGGATGGGCATGCGCTACGCGCCGTCCGTGCTGCGGATGATGGGACCCAAGCGCGTCGACGCGCTGCGCCGCCGCCTCGACATGGCGGGCAACCCCGGCGGTATGACGGTCGACCGGTACGCGGCGCGGCGGGCCGTCTACGGCGCCCTCGGCGCGATGGCGGCGCTCTCCCTGCTCGTCCGCGGCCAGACCGTCATCGCGGTCGTCGCCTTCGCGTACGGCATGGTCTGGACGGACGTCATCATCCGCAGTGCCATCCGCAGGCGCCGCGCGGACATCGAGCGCACCCTGCCGGACTTCCTCGACGTCCTCGCGGTCGTCGTCTCGGCCGGCCTCGGCTTCCGGCAGGCACTGGAGCGCGTCGCCGAGAAGTACAAGGGCCCGTGGTCGGACGAACTGCGCATCACCCTGCGCCAGATGGACATGGGCGTGGGCCGCCGCGAGGCGTTCGACCAGCTGCGCAAGCGCAACGCCTCCGACCAGGTGTCGATGTTCGTCACCGCGCTCCAGCAGGGCGAGGAACTCGGCGCGCCGATCGTCGACACCCTGATCCAGATCGCCAACGACATGCGCCGCACCGACGCGCAGAACGCCCGGCGGAGCGCGGCCCAGGCCGTCCCGAAGACCACGCTCGTCGTGACCATGGTGATGCTGCCGGCCACCATGATCCTGATCGTGCTGAGCTTCTACTACGGTTCCGGCGTCGACTTCGGGGAGATCCTCTCCGGAGACTGACCACGACCGGCGAGCGCGGCGTAGCGAGACCGACGACCCGAACGGGAGGTGACCCTCATGGCCCCACGAACGACGACCCTGACCGGCGGACTCCGCAGCGAGATCCCGAGTACGGCCACCACGCCGAACCATCTGCCTTCGCTGCCGATCCAGGTCAACGCCCTCCAGGCGCTGTGCCGTCAGACGTTCGGCTTCCGGATGGCGATGATCGTCCTGGCCGCGCCGTTCGCCCTGGACCGTACGGCGCCGGGACTCGCCACCTGGCTGGTGGGCTCCGCGGTGCTCGTCACCTTCATGGTCTCGTACGTCCTGCTGCGCGACTGGGAGCGCTTCGGTCCCGTCCTGCTGCGCCATCCGGCACTGCTCGCCGTCGACATGTTCTTCGGCGCGCTCCTCCTGGCCACCGCGTCGCCCGACTCGACACTGGCGTACGTCACCATCTGTACGCCGCTGCTCGCCGGACTGGTCTACGGCTGGCGCGGCGCCGCGCTGTTCGCGGTGCTCCAGTCCCTGATCGTGGGCGGCGCGTACGCCGTCAACGCCGAGGTCGAGGCCGGTTTCAACGCACTCCTGCTGCCGGGCCTGTGCGTCATCGCCGGCGCGATCGGCAGCACCCTGCGCAATCTGATGCTGGGCTTCGGCACCGCCAGCCAGGCGCTCACCGAGGCCCGCGCCCGGCTCGCCGTCACCGGCGCGGTCGAGGAGGAACGGGCCAGGCTCGCCCGGGAGATGCACGACTCGGTGGCCAAGACCCTGCACGGTCTGGCGATGGCCGCCGACGGACTCGCCAGCACGGCCGACCGCATGGACCCGCTCACGGTCAAGCACCAGGCGGAGCTCGTCGCGCGCTCGGCCCGCCGCGCCGCCGCCGAGTCCCGCGAACTGCTCTCCGACCTGCGCCGGGAGTCCGGCCTGGACGGCGGAGTCGACGTCGTCGCCGAACTCCGGTCACGTACCGAGGACTTCACCCGGCGCCACGGCGTCAAGGCGACCTTCCGGCAGCTCGGCGAGACGCCGATGCCGCCCATCCCGCACGCCGTCGCCAGGCACACCCTGACCATCGCCACCGAGGCCATGGAGAACGCGCAGCGCCACGCGCACCCGACGTACGTCGACGTATCGGCCGGAGTGGTACGCGACGTGCTGCGCATCAGCGTGTACGACGACGGGAAGGGCCTGCCCGAGGGCACCTCGCTCGAAGACCTCAGACGGGCCGGGCACTTCGGCCTCGTCGGCATGGTGGAGCGCGCGGCGTCGATCGGGGCCCGTATCCGTATCGGCAGAGGCCGGGCGGCGAAGGGCACGGAAGTACGGCTGGAACTCTCGCTCAACGCTCTGGGCGTGCCCCGGAACGCGCAGCCGCAGCAACCCGCACCACTGCTCAACTGACCGCCAACCACCCACCGTTCCCCACCCATGGAGAGGAGGCCGCAGCCATGCCGGACGACGTCTCAAGGAGTTCCGGGCAGCACTGGACGCAGCAGTCGCACGTTTCGCAGCACTCGTCCTCGCACGCCACACCGCTCAGCTCGGAGCACACCACCACCGGAGTCCCCACGTCGGCACCGCCGGCGGCATCCGGAGGATTCCCCGCCCTTCCCGCACCGATGCCCGCGGCGCCCGCGCTGCGCGTCGTGATCGCCGACGACAACCCGGTCGTACGGGCCGGTCTGACCGTCCTGCTGTCCGGCCGCGACGACATCGAGGTCGCCGCCGAGGCGGCCGACGGCCGCCAGGCGTACGAACAGACCGTGCAACACCACCCGGACGTCGTCCTGTTGGACGTCCGGATGCCGGGTGTCGACGGGATCTCCGCCCTGCCGCACCTGGTGCGGCACGCACCGGTCCTGATGATGACCTACAGCCGCGAGAGCGAGATCGTCCACGAGGCGCTGCGACTGGGCGCGGGCGGATACCTCGTCCACGGCGAGTTCACCGCCGACCAACTGGTCGCCGCCGTCAGGGACATCAAGCAGGGCCGGGCCCACTTCACGCACTCCGCCTCCAGCGCGCTGCTGGCGAGCGTGCGGGGCGGCGGCGGAGCGGACCCGGGCTCGGGAGCGCTTCCCGAGGGACTCGGTACGGCGTTCACCGGCCCCGGCTACCAGCCCGCCCAGCCGAGCCATTCGTCTGCGAACGCACACGTCGGTCATGGGCATCCGCCATACGTTTCTCCGACAAACAGGCAAGTAACACCCGGGGATCGCGAGTTGAACCCGCAACAATTTGCTCCAGGGTCTTCGCTTTCGCAAGCGAATGTGGCACATTCTCCTCATGGGCAGGCGGTGCCCGGGATGCCCGGCACGGCCGGGGTGGCCGGGTCACCGGACGGCCTCTACTCGGAGCTGAGCCAGCGGGAGGTGGAGATCATGGACCTGATCGCGTCGGGAATGACCAATCAGCAGATCGCCTCCGCCTGCTTCATCAGCCAGAAGACCGTCAAGAATCACATCAATCGCATCTTCGCCAAACTGAACGCAGGCAGCCGGGGCGAGGCAATCGCCTTCTGGCACGGGGCACGAGGGGGGTCGGCCGGTCGTGGCTGAGCGTGCTGAGGGCCTTGGGGGCCGCGGTAACGAGGAGAGGGCCCAGTCGGTCGGTTGGGCCCGGGGTTGGGCCTTGGGGCCCATGTCGTGGGGTGCCCTTCGGTCGTACGTTTCTCATGTCGCCAGCGAGACCGGCCAGGAGGAAGCCGGAAGCGCTGGTGACACCG
>NZ_JARJHW010000187.1:0-14182 GCF_040560175.1 Streptomyces panacea | reverse complement strand
CGACGACGAACACAACGTGTCGATCGTCATGCTCGGCCCGTGCAGATCAAGGAAGTAACTCACCCGGTTGGCCAGGATCGCGTTGTGGTTGCCCAGGCCCGCCGCTGTCTGTACGACGTCCCCGACGACCATGTCCCGGTAGTGCTGGTAACTGGCGCCCACGAACACACCGGTGGACCGTGGGGCGCGTCCCGCCTGGCCGGAGTCCTCCAAGGCCCGCCAGGCGGACTGGACGAGATGGCGCTGCTGGGGGTCGATCCACTCCGCCTCGGCGGGCGACAGCCGGAAGAACCCGGCGTCGAAGTCGGTCAGCCCTTCGATGAAGCCGGCGCGCCTGAGGTAGACGGTGCCGGGCTTGCCCTCCGTGCCGTAGTACGAGTCGATGTCCCAGCGGGATGCGGGCACCTCGCTCAGGCAGTCCACTCCCTCCAGCAGGACCCGCCACAGCTCCTCGGTGTTCCCGGCGTTCGGAAACACCCCGTCGAAGCCGATGACGGCGATGTCGTGCAGATCCACGTCATCGCGCACCGGGGCGACAGGACGCTCGGCCACCCGCACCCGCACCTGCACCTGGGCCGGGACGCGCGCCGCCTCCGGCGCCCGATCCGGCGCCGGGGCCGTCGCGGGCTCGGGGTGTTTCTCCGGCACGGCGGCCCGTGGAGCGTCGCCCGCGTGCTGGGGGTCTTCCTCGGCGGGCGCCCCGGTGGCCCCGTACTCGTCCCTCAGCTCGGTGGCCAGGCGGTCGACGGTGCCGACCTCCAGGACCAGCGTCACCGGTATGTCCACGTCCAGCTTGGCCCGGATGTCCTGGGCCAGCGAGACCGCGAGCATCGAATCGAGCCCCTGCTCCTGTAGCGGCCGGTCCGTCTCCAGCTCGTCGACGTCCAACTCCAGGGCGGCTGCCACCCATTGGGCCAGTGCCGCGTCGAGACCTCCGGTCGCCGGGCGGCCGGGGACCGGCACGGGACGGTGACCGTTGGGCACCTGGGCGGGGGGCCGTGCCGGGGTCGGCGACGAGGGCGTCGCGGCACGGTGGCCGTTGCGCGTGTCGCCTCCCGTGGCCTCCGGCGACGGCGCCTGGGAGAGCCGCTTCCAGGTGACCCCGCGGGCTTCCAGTACGGGTTCGTCGCCGTCGAGGACCACCAGGCTCGCGGTCAGCAGACCGGAGTCCGGACCGGAGTCCCGGTCCCGGCGGGCGTACACCCGGGCGGTGTCGGGAAGCCGGCCGAGGACGGTGAGCCGCTCGATGGTGAACGGTACGTACAGTCCCTGCGCGCCGCAGGCGGCGAGCGCGATCTGGAAGGCGCCGTCGAGGAGTCGGGCGTCCACCGCGCCCGCGGTCCGCCCGCCGCCGCGCAGTACACCCGTCGCCTGTCCGGGCGCCACGGACAGCATGGACACGGTCCGGAAGCCGGCGCCGTAGCTGAGTCCGGCGCGTTCGAACGCGTCGTACATCGCGTCGAGGGCGACGGTGGTGAAGCCGTCGGTGGTCGCGGGCGCAGCGAGGGTGGCCTGCTCGGGACCGGTCACCTCGGCGGTGCAGACGAGGGCGCCGGTGCCGTCGCGGAAGGCGACCGTGGCGTTGTCGCGTTCGGCCGTGAGGGTTGCGGGGGCCTCGACGGCCGCCCGGAAGGTGAGGTCCCGCAGACCGAACCGGTTCCGGCCGATCAGCTCGGCCACTTTGCCGGGGTATCCGGCGCCGGGCAGTGTCGGCTTGCCGAGCACCAGGTGCTCGGCGGCCTCCGGGTGCTGTGTCCATGTGCTCCTGGTACGGCCGGACGCGCCGGACGCGCCGTGGTGCGCGGGCACGTTCGGCTGCTCGGCGGGTTCCAGCCAGAGGTACTTCTCCGCGTGCGGCGCGGTCGGGAACCGTACGCCTGCCCGGCGCCGCCGCCCGGGGGGCAGGGCCGCGCCGGCGACGAACGCGCGGGCGGCCTCGGCGAGAGCCTCACGGCTCGCTCCGGCACCGATCGGCTCCGTGGCGCGGGTCTCGGATGTCACCCCCACGTGGAGGGAGCGAATGTCCGCGACCCCGGCCAGGAACAGCCGCAGCTTGTCCTCCAACTGCTCGACGCTGTCCGCCACGCAGGCCAGCCGGTGTGCCGCGGCGGGACGCCGTCGGCTCGCCTCGCTCAGTTCGTCCAGGGACGGGCAGTAAGCGGAGCGCAGCATCAGCACGAGCCGGTGGGCCAGGGTGCGCAGTGCCTCGTCCGATCCCGCGGAGAGGATCAACAGCCGCGGACCGGGCTCCGTACCGTCCGGTGCGCCGGCGGGTCCCGCCTCGATCACGGCGTGGGCGTTCGCGCCACCGAAGCCGAAGCTGCTGATTCCCGCGACGCGCGGGCCGCTGCCCCAGGGCAGCAGCCGGTCGGCCACGAACAGGGGCGAGCGGTCGAAGTCGAAGGACTTGTTCGGGGTGCTGAAGTTCAACGACGGCGGGATGTGTCCCGCTTGGAGCGTCAGGATCGTCTTGATCAGTCCGGCGATGCCCGCGGCGGGTTCCAGATGACCGATGTTGGTCTTCACCGAGCCCACCGCGACCGGCCGTCGGCCGGCCGACTCGCCCAGGACCGCGTGCAGGGCTTCGAGTTCGATGAGGTCGCCCAGTTGCGTTCCGGTGCCGTGCGCCTCGACGTAGCCGATGTCGGCCGCCGTACGCCCGGAGCCTGCCAGTGCCTTGCGCAGTACCGCTTCCTGGGCCGGCCTGCTGGGTGCCGTGAGGAAGCCGGCGCTGCCCCCTGTGTGGTTGACGGCGGTGCCCCGGATCACGGCGAGGACGGGGTCCCCGTCGCGTTCGGCGTCGGCGAGCCGCTTGAGGATGACGGCGCCGGTGCCTTCCCCTCGTACGTAACCGTCGGCGTCGTCGTCGAAGGTGCGGCACACGCCTTGCGGGGAGAGCATCCCGTTGCGTGCGAAGGAGCGTGTCTTGGTCGGGGTGAGAACCAGGTTCGCGGCCCCGACCACGGCGGCGTCCACGTCGCCCGACCGCAGATGCATGGCCGCCTGGTGCAGCGCGACGAGGGAGGACGAGCAGGCCGTGTCGACGACGAAGCTCGGCCCCGACCAGTCGAAGACGTGCGACAGCCGGTTGGCGACCATGGAGGCGGCCGTGCCCGTCGCCACGTGCGGGTCGCGGAACCCGATGCTCCGCGCCACGATCTCCGGGAAGTCGCTCGCGATGGTGCCGATGAAGACACCGGTGGCGGCGCCGAGGGACGTGTGGTCGTGGCCGCAGCTCTCCAGGGCCTCTGCCGTCACGCTCAGAAGGGTCCGCTGGAGGGGGTCCATGCGGCGGGCCTCGCGGTCGGTGAGTCCGAAGCGGGCGGCGTCGAAGTACTCGACACCGTCCACCCAGGCCATCGGCACGTCGTCGGCCTCAACTTCGGCTTCGGTTTCGGCTTCGGACCACAGGTGGGCCCAGCCGCGCTTGCCTTCCGGGGCGTGCCGGACACCGGACACCCCGCCGACGAGGTTCTGCCAGAACTCGTCGGGTGTGGCGGCGCCGGGGAACCGGCACGCCATGCCGATGACGGCCAGCGCGCCGTCGTCGGCCGGCCGGGCGGGCTCGGCGGGCGCCGGCTCCGTCGGCGCGGACTCGGCGGAGGTCGAGACCACGGGGGCCGATACGGCAGGAGGCGGTACGGCGGGGGTCGATCCGGCGGAGGCGGTCGCCACCGGCCCGGGATCGGCCGACGCCCGTACGGTGATGGCCTCCTCGGGCTCAGGGGCGAGCAGCCTTACCACGCCCTCCGCGCCCAGCAGTCGGGCCAGCTTCACCGGAGTACCGGTGGCGAAGACCGAGGGGGCGGTGACGGTCGCGCCCAGCTCACGGCCGAGCCGCACCGCGGCGAATGTGACGTTCGCCGAATCGCCGCCGAGGTCGAAGAAGTTGGCGTGCACGTCGAAGCCGGAGTGGCCCAGCGTGGCCGCGAAGACCCCCGCGATCGACTCCGCCAGCGCCTCCACCGTCACGGTCTCCGCCGACTCCGAGGGCTCCACGGACTTGGCGGATTTGGCGGACTTGGCGGACTTCACGGATTCCGTCGGCGTCGCGGCGGGCCCGGGGGCCGAGAGGAGGACGGTGTCCCTCGTCGGCAGCGGCAGTTCGGCGCGCGCCACCTTGCCGTTGCCGGTCAATGGCAGGGCGTCGAGGCCGACATACGCGTCGGGCACCATGTAGCGGGGCAGGGAGCCGCCGACGAACGCGTCGAGCCGGGACTTGGTCGGCGTACCGTCACCCACCAGATAGGCGGTCAGCCTCGGTTCGCCGCGTCCTTCGAACCGCGCCGCGACGACCACGGCGGCGGTGACGCCGTCGAACTTCTCCAGCACCCGCTCGATCTCGGCGGGTTCGATGCGATTGCCGCGCACCTTCACCTGGGCGTCGCCGCGCCCGAGCCACTCGATCGAGCCGTTCGCGTGCTGACGTACCTCGTCACCGGTCCGGTAGAGCCGCACACCGCTCACCGGGTGGACGAGGAAGACGTCGTTCGTCAGATCCGGCCGGCCGGCGTAGCCGCGGGCGAGTCCGGTGCCGGAGAGATACAGCTCGCCGGTCGCTCCGGTCTCACACCGCTCCAACTCGCCGTTCAGCACATGGAGTTCCATGTTCGGCAGAGGTTCGCCCAGCGGCAGGAAGGAGCCCACCGAGGTGACCTCGTGGCACGAGGCCCAGATCGTCGCCTCGGTCGGGCCGTACAGGTTCCACAGGGCGCGGGCCGGTCCGTGCAGGCGCTCGGCGGTGGCCGGGGGCAGGGCCTCGCCGCCGGAGAGCACGGTGAGTTCCGCGTGCGGTGTCCAGCCGGTGCCCAGCAGCAGGCGCCACAGACTGGGCGTCGCCTGGGCCATGGTCACATCGCCGGTGAGTTCGGCCAGTCGGGAGGGGTCGGCCGCGGTCTCGCGGGAGGCCAGTACCACCGTCGCGCCGACCGTCAGCGGGAGGAACAGCTCCAGCAGGGAGATGTCGAAGGCCACGGTGGTGTGTGCGAGCACGGTGTCGTCGGGCGAGACGCCGAGGCGTTCGCCGATTCCGGTGAGGAATTCGGCCAGCGCACCGTGCTCGACCTCCACGCCCTTCGGGTCGCCGGTCGATCCACTGGTGAAGAGGAGGTAGGCCAGGTCGGAGGCGGTGACGTGGGGCGGTATCGCCTGCGCCGAGCCGTCCGGTCCGGGCACGCTACGCGCGTCACCCAACGACATGCCGAGGTCATGCGTACGGGGGTCGGTGAGGATCAGGTCGCACCGCGACACCTCCACGTACCGTCGCAGCCGCTCCACGGGGTATCCCGGGTCCAGGGGCAGGAAGGCCGCCCCGGCCCGCAGGATTCCGAGCACGGCCGGGAGCAGGGGGAGGTCCCGCTCCATCAGTACGCCGACCACGGAACCGGACTCGATGCCCTGGTCGTGCAGGTCGGCGGCGACGGCGTCCGCCCAGGCGTCCAGGCCGGCGTAGTCCAGCGTGCGGGCGCCGCCGCGGACGGCGGTCGCTCTCGGCCGGTCGGCCACCGTGGCCGCGAACAGGTCCAGTACCGTCCGGGTCGCCGAGGGGGTGTCGGAGCTGTCGGGCCGCACCGTGAGCGGCTCCGGGGACCGGGCCTCGGGCAGTGTCGCGGGGTGGGACTCGGCGTGCGGCTCGGCCTGGGACTCGGGGTGGGACTCGACCTGGGACTCGGAGTGCGGCTCCTCGCCGTGGAGCAGGGCCGTCAGGACCAGGTCCTCGACCTGCTCGGTGAACTCCAGCGCCTCGTCCTCCCCCATCGCGGTCTCGCGTACGAACACGGTGGGCGGACCGTCCCGCAGGCACAACAGAGCGAGCTCGGTGTGCGGTTCGGCGGACGCCTCCTCCCCCGCGACGCGATCCAGCACCATGACGCGGGTGAAGCTCGGCTCGTCGGAGCCGAGCGGGCGGCCGGCCAGGCCGAGCCGGAGTTCGAGGTCGCTGGCGTAGCCCTGGCGTGCGGCCGCCTCGTCCAGTTTGTCCTGGAGGGCCCGGGAGGTGTCGCCGTCGAACCGTACGGGGAATCGCGCGGCGGCGATGCCATGGGTCTGCTCCGCGAGGACCCGCGCGGCCGCCGGTGACCAGGCGAAGTCGAAGTTCCGCTCGCCGGTGCGAAGGGCCACCACGGTGAGGAAGGCGCGGACGACCGCGACGGCCTCCTCCCGCGAGCCGGGGGTGAGTGCCAGCTCGTAACGGCCGTAGTGGGCCCCGGCGGCGGAGAAGTCGTCGGCGGCCAGCGGGGCGGGGCGCAGTCCCTCCAGCCGTGCGCGCCACCACGGTTCGTGTACCCGCAGTCTCTTCTGGGCGGCGGCGATGTCCGCCAGCCGTTCCGCCGAGACGGCGGGCAGCGGCGAGCCCGGCGCGATGCCGAGCCGCTGCGCGGCGGCCTGGCCGCTCAGCGCGCTCCCGTCGACGGCGGTGCAGTCGCTCAGCACGAGGTCGGCGTCCGGGGCGGCCAGGGTGATGGCCGATGTGGTCACCGACAGCACGGTGGTCTCGGTACGGGGGTCCTCGCGCGGGATCAGCCTGACCTGCCGGGTGAAGACCGCGCCCCGCTCGGTGACGAGGGCCGGTACCCCGAGCGGGTTCGGGAAGGAGCCGTAGTCCAGGGCCTTGGAGAGCCGGACGGCCTCGCCGGCGGAGGTGCCGGCGTGGATGACGCCGCCGGACGCCATCCGGGCGGACCGCCGGTAGAACCGCCGCTCGCGGTCGCTCGTGTCGACCGGCTCGGGCAGGGTTCGCGCCACCACGTGCGGTACGAGATCGGCGAAGAGGTCTATGCCCACCTCGGCCGTCTCGTACGTCAGCGACAGGGCGGTGGAATGGTCGCGTACCGGGAACCAGCGCTCCAGCAGCACGCCGCCGGCGTCCACGGCCTCCGTCATCCGATGCCAGGTCGCCGCGTGCCGGGACGCGCCCTCGTACAGCGCCCAGGCGGGGATGTGGCTACCGGAGTAGCGGGGCAGTGGCCCGTCGTGGAAGTTGATCGCGGCCGTTGTCGGCAGGTCGAGGACCTCGGCGGGCAGGATACGGAAGTTGACCATGCTGAACAGGTAGTCGAACGGCCGCGCCGAGAGCGTCGCCGACAGGTCGCCGTGCGGGTCGAGCACCGGGATCGCGTGCGTGTCCGCCCAGGCCGCCACGGCCGGGTCGTCGCTGAGGACTCCCTCGATCCGTACGCCCGCGTCGAGGAGCTGTGCGGCGCACTGGGTGAGGACCCGGGTGCCGCCGATGATGAAGCAGTTGGCTGCCATGCTCACTCCGCGGCCTTCCCGGTCTCGGAGGTGCCCGCGCCGTTCCCGGTGTTCGCGCCGTTCCCGGTGCCCGCGGCGGTGTCCTGGGTCTCGGCCGTCTCGGCGGCGACCCAGGAGTCGATCTGCGAGACGACCTCCTCGTCGAGCGAGAGCTGACCGGGCGTCCAGAGCGGGTTCGACAGGCCGCGGTGTGTCCGCTCACACATCTCCCAGTCCTCGTAGTTCGCCTTGTCCCACAGTGCGAACACCGCCTCGTGGGAGAAGTCGGTCTTGACGGTCTCGGAGGGGTGGAAGAGCCAGAAGTGCCGGACGAAGCACGTGCCGGGACTCTCGGGCCAGACCCACTGCATCATCACGTAGTCGGCCGTGAACCCGAACAGCAGATTGGGCAGGATCGTGATCCAGTTGATCTTCTGCCGGTCCGCCTCGGGGACCAGTTCCATCGGCGTCCGACCGCTGCGCCCCGTCATGGAGACGGAGTTGTAGGCGTTCCGGATGCCCTGCCACGCCCCGACGATGTCGCCCTTGAGGTCGTAGGTGCCCGCGTCGTCGAAGTCGGTGATGCGGTGCAGGTCCTTGTGGGCCGTGGGGAAGTGCAGGCTCTCGTTGACGTTGTGCGCGACGAGCTTCCAGTTCGAGGCGACCGGGTAGTCCTTCGCCTCGACGCACTCGAGGTCGGCCAGCTCGTAGACACGCGCGAACTCGCCGAACTCGCCCAGTGAGGCGTCGAGATCCGGTGCGTCGTCGGACAGCGCGATGAACACGACCCCGAACCGGACCTCGGTCCGCACCGGCAGCAGACCGTTCTTCTCCTTCTCGAAGAAGTGGTCGAAGTAGGTGCCGTTGAGGCTCTTGAGCTTGCCGTTCCGGTCGTACACCCAGCAGTGGTAGAGGCAGACCAGGCTCTGTCGCTTGCCGGTGGCCTCCTCCACGAGCTTGTAGCCCCGGTGGCGGCAGTAGTTGTGGTACGCCTGGATCCCGCCGTCCCCGTGGATGATCAGAACGGATCCGGTACCGATGTTCAGCGTGGTGTAGGCACCCTTGTCCTTCAGGCGGGAGACGTGGTCCACCGGGAGCCAGCGCCGGCCGTAGATGCGGGACATCTCCCGGCGGTGCTGCTCCTCACCGGTGTAGAACCCGTGTGACCTGCCGATGCCGCCCGTCTCGAAGTATGGCCTCTCCTCGCCCTGGTCACTGATGAGATCGAACATGCTGGACGCACGCGTCATCTGCTGGTCTCCCTCAGAGGGTCAAGCGCATGGAATGCGGTGCGGGAACACCGGAGGCGTCGGGGCCCGCGAGAAGGCCGCACCGAGCCCCCGGCAATGGTGGGACTGCATGCCGAGTGATGACTGAGAAGTGCTGCCGGGCCGGCCCCGGGTGTGGTGTGGGGCCGGCCGACGGGCGGGCGGCGAGGGGCGGGGACGGCGGGCGGTCCCGTCGCCTTCGAGGGGGATTCGGAGACGACTCACCGAAGCGCGTAGGGCTCTCTGTACGAGGCGTGCGCGAAGCACCGGTGCGGAGCCGGTGACGACGCGCTCAACTCACGCGCTCGGCTTGGTGTGCCCCTGGTCGGGCAGGTGCGGCGAACCGCCGGCCGTCATCCGGCCGGGTCGTAGATCCGCTTCTCCTCCGGCACGCCCGCGTCGTCGTAGAGACGCTCAAGGGCGTCCGGCGCGTAGACCTCGTAGTCCGGTACGACTCCGCCGATCAGCCCGAGCATCTTGTTGGTCCACTCCTGGCTCGCGCTCATCGCGGACATCGTCGCCTCGAAGAACGGCGGGAGTTCGGTGAGTTCACCGAGCGTCGTCGTGAAGTCGTAGACGCCCGCGCTCTCCTCGTCGCGCAGCTTGTTGTACTCGGCCAGCGCCTCTTCCATCGGCCGCTCGCCGGCCAGGCCCTGGTGGACGCGCTCGGCGAGCAGCTCACCGTGGGTGAAGGCGTCGGTGATGCCCCACCCGGTGTAGGGGTCCTTGTGGTATCCGGCGTCGCCGACCAGCGCCCAACCGGGGCCGTGGGCGCGGCGATAGTAGTTGTCCGGGTAGCGCATGGGCTTGAAGGGCTCCTCGCGCCTGCCCTGGTCGCGCAGTTGCACGCCCATCTCCGGCGAGACGTCGTCGAACACACCCTGGAAGCCGGCCTCGGGGTCCTGGCGGAACTCCTTGAGCTGGCGCCTGGTGCAGATGACGGCGAGCATGCTCACGTCGTCGTTCGTCGGCCAGGTGCCGAACCACTTCTCGTTGAAGCCGGTCTTGTGGTGCAGGCCCCAGTCGAGACCGCTGTAGTACGAGTAGTAGATGAACCCCGCGGCGGGACGCACGTTGTACAGCTCCGCGCCGACCTTCTTGGCGACCGTGGAGTGGAAACCGTCGGCGCCGATGACGACGGTGGCACGGAACTCCCGCTCCGGCCCGTCCCCTTCGCGCCCTCGGATGCCGGTCACGCGGCCGTCGGTGAAGACCAGGTCGGAGACGGTGAACCCTTCGATGACCTCGGCGCCGGCGCGGCGGGAGGCGTTGAGCAGGATCTCGTCCAGCACGGTGCGGCGCGGGCAGTAGACGGCGTCGATGCCGTCCACCGGGTCGGCGAACCCGTTGAGTTCGATGCCCCGGTAGGAGTAGTTCATCTTCCGGAGTGCCGGGGTCTTGGCCGCGATGACCTCGTCGAGCAGGCCCCACCCCTGGAGCCGCAGCAGGCCCGCCTGGTGGATGTAGTGGGTCGACACCGCGTCGCTGGGGAACGAGGCCCGGTCCACCACCAGAACCCGATGACCCTCTCGCGCCAGCAACATGGCAACCGGCGACCCGGCGCAGCGTCCACCCACAACGATGACGTCGTACATGCGATCCCCCATCAATTTGGTTTGAGGAACTGACGCACCGCTGTAAGCGGCAGAAGCACGACCCGGAGGCTATGAAAATCGACAGATGAAGGTCAAGTAGGGGTAATAGTGAGGCAATGTAATGCCATCGAAATCACGCCACCTGAATGAATGATTCCGCCCAACCGCCGTACCGGATGCACCACTTCGCCCCTTTTCGATGCACCATGGATGTGGCGTGCGTCACAATCCAATAGGGGTCTGAATCCAGCCAGCCACAATAGTAAATTCAGCCCTTCCAGCAAAGCGAAGTTTTTTCGTTCCGAACGAAATAAACGACATGGCGTGAGCGGCAGTTTGGATAATTCACCGGTCGGTACGTTTGGTGGAGCCCGACCACATGAACGCCGAGGCCACGGCCACCTCCCACCCCACCACCCGCCCCCGTCGGCCAGGGCCCAGCCACCACTCGACGGTGACGGTTGTGCGAGCCGCCCGGACCGGGTCCATGGCTACCGTCCGGAATCAAGCGATCACATTCGCAAAGCGGGAGCCGTCGCGCGGCATGGGCGTACGGATCGGGTCACCGCCGTCCGATCCGCCAAGGTACTCAGTGGCCTCGACGGATCGGCCGTGCGCCGATCAGTCGCCGAGGTCGGGCTCGGTGGTGTTCAGGAGCCTGGGATCAGGTTCGGAGCCGGCCATGGACAGCGCCCCCTTGACGGCCTGTCCGAGTTTGAGCAGGTCTCCGGGCTTGCGCTTGTCGAGGCCCCCGACCAGTTGCTTCAGGATGGTGAGCTGGTCGAAGTAGACGCGCTCGGTGACGAGGTTCTCGTGTTCGTCGAAGATGAAGTACGCCGTCATACGGGTGCGGTGGCGGCTGCCGGTCGGCGGTATCTTCCCCAGCGGCCCGTTGTGGGTGCCCATGAGCCAGAACTCCACGATCACCGCGTCGTGACTGTGGCGGAGCGCGATCAGTTCGTGGTCCTGGTCGGGGAACGCCACGCGTGTGTCGTGGTAGTACTCGCGCACGTCACCCTCGCCGTCGTGGACGAGCATCTGTGCGATCAGTTCGTAGTGAGGATGCGGAAACGTCGACAGCGTCGCGTCCCAGTCCTGGAGCACTTCGTCGCGGAAGTGATCCATGACGAGCTTCTCCCGCACGCGCAGTACGTCCTCGGGGGGCAGGGTGAAGCGCGACATCGGTGTGTCCTCTCGTCTGCTCGGGTCACTCGGGCACTCGGGCACTCGGGCTCATTTACCCACGCCGTGGATTATCAGGGCCGAAGTTATACCCACGGTGTGGTTTTGAACAACCGGCATGCGCACAATGGGCCCATGACCGAGGCCCGCCCCGATCCGCTCGATCCGCTTCCTCGCCCCACCCGCCGTGGCCGCCCGCCCAAGGGCGCCGCGCAGCTCTCACGCGCGTCCATCGTCGAGGCGACCTTGAGGATCGTCGACACCGAAGGTGTCAGCGCGGTGGGCATGCGATCGGTGGCCCGCTCCCTCGGCGTGAACGCCAAGAGCCTCTACAACCATGTCGAAGGCAAGGACGGGCTGCTCGACGCCCTCGCCGAACACGTCCTCGGGGGCCTGGCCCTTCCCGAACCGACCGGCGACATACGCCACGACCTGGACGTGATCGCCCGCGCGTTCCGCGACCGCGCGCTCCTCCATCCCGAAGCCGCGTCGCTCGTCCTCACGCGACAACTCGCGTCGCTCGAAGGGCTCGCTCCGGTGGCTACGGTCCTGCGCGTCCTGAGCCGGGCGGGCTGTCCCACCGAGGAAGCGGTCCACCTGCTGCGCGTGCTCCTCGCCACTCTGATCGGCACCCTGCTCCGCGAACTCTCGGCGGGCCCGGCCTTCGGCATCGGCGACACCGCCGGGATCGCCGCACGTCAGGAGGCACTGGAACGGTCGGGATTCCCCGTTCTCGCCGAAACGGCTCCCCATCTCGCCCGCTTCGACAGGGAGTTGGAGTTCACGTACGCGGTGAGTTTCGCGATCGACGCGGTCGTGACGCGCGTCCAGGCGTCGAAACCGCGGTAGGAAGCGGCACCCTGACGAGGACGGTCCGCTCCTTGCCCGCCGTCGGAGCGAGACCTAGAGAGCAACGTGGTCGGTCCACAGGCGCGGGCCGCCGCGGTCGCGCAGGCGGCGCAGGAAGGACAGGACGCCCGCGCTCCCGGTGGCCCACCCCGGTCCCGATGCCGCCAGGGTGTTGTCGGGGAACACCGGCCGCCGCGAGGTGCCGCCGCTGCGGGCCAGGATCAGTCCCGCCACGTCCTCGGCGGCGTGGAGCAACCCGTCGTCGCCGGTCACGCCCGCGGCGTCGATGAGTAGTTCACCGACACCGGACAGTCCGCAGCACTGGGAGACCGGGCTCATCCGGGGTGCGAGATCGCGGCATGCCCAGGCGCACCGTACTCCCAGATCAGTCGTGCGCGAGTCGCCCTCGTGCGCGCCCGCCTCGATCAGGAGGGTCCCGATCCCGGCGAGTCCGCGGCACCAGGACCCGTAACGCCGGTGCGCTTGGGGGCGGGACGCCAGTGCCAGCAACCGCGGTGTGTGCGAGACGAGTTCGGTCAGACCCTGGCGGGCGGCCTCGCCGGCGGCCGGATCGCCGGTGAAGCGGTGGTAGGCGTGCAGGAAGTGGATGACGCCCGCGAGGCCGTGGGCGAAGCCGAACGCGAACGCCGCCTCGGACGCCGCCGCCGAGCGCTGCGGTTTCACCCGCTCACTCCCGATCCGCGCGGCCAACGATGCACGGGCGCACTCCTCCGCCACGGTCAGCCGCGCTCGGGCCTCGTCGTCGCGGCCCGCCGCGCGGGCGCGCCGAGCCAGCGTCAACTGCCCGGTCCCGGCGCCCGCCGCGCCGCTGATCTGGTCACCGGTGTCGTCGTAGGGGCGCGGGCTCGGTTGGGGCACGAATGCCGGGGCGCCGGTCAGCGCGGTGGCGGAGTCGAGGAAGAGGTCGACGCCGGTGCGGCCGGTGTGGAGCGCGGCGGTCAGCGTCGGCAGGGCGGGATGGTGCGCGGTCCGGCGGGCGAGCCCGGCCACGGCCTGGGGTACGCCCGGCTGTTCCAGGTGGTGCAGCAGTTCCAGACCCACGCCGGCCGCTCCGTCGTAGAGCGTCAGCCCGAACCCCTGCTGCCCCTCTCGGGATTGAGGTCCGGCGGGAAGTTTGGCGGCGGCGGTCACACAGGTCGCGACGGTGTGCGCGATCAGGTCGTCCAGCAGGCCGGGGGTGATCGCGGGCGGTGAAGGGAAGCCGTGCCCGGACGCCACCGGCCTCGCCGGCGCCACCGGTGCGCGCCATCGCTGTGCGCGGGCGGTACGCCGTACGGGGTCGGGGTCCATGAGCCCGGCGACGAGTTCACGTACCGGCCGGTGGGCGGCGCCCGGGAGTACGGCGGCCAGACAGGCGAGTGTGCGGTCGCGGTTGACGGCGTCGTCGCGGTCGACGACCACGGGATCCATGCCGGTCAGCGCGTAGTGCAGGGTCGCGCCGAGCGCGTACAGGTCGTCGGCCGGGGCGGGCGGCCCGCCGGCACGGTGGACCGGCATCGAGTAGCCCGGTGTCGCGCCGGCCGGCCGGTCGCCGTGCAGTGCGCTGACGCCGAAGTCCACGAGGTACGCGGTGCCGTCCTCGCCGAGCACCACGTTGGACGGCTTGAGGTCGCCCACCACGACGCCGCAGGCGTGCACGCTGTCGAGCAGGGCGAGCAGACGGCGTGCCAGCGGGGCGATTCCGCGGCCGGTCACGGTCCCACCGGCCGGCCCGGAGCCCGCGGGCGCGCTCGGGGTACCGGGCGGGTACGGGCCGTGGCCGAGTACGTCACGGCGCAGGTCGCGGGGACCGCAGTCGGTGGTGATCAGGTACTCGTCGTCGCCGTGCCGGAGGTGGTCGCGGACCCGGGGAACACCGTCGACACCGGACAGAGCCGCCAGAACCCCGTGCTCGTGGCGCAGACGGCCCCGGGCGTCGACACCGTCGGCGTCCTCGCCGGCGTAGGCCCTGGCCTGTTTGACGATCACCTGTTCGCCGGTCGCGGTGTCCAGGGCGCGGTAGACGTCGCCGTGCGGGGAACGGGCGATGCCCGTGGT
>NZ_JARJHW010000186.1:0-14254 GCF_040560175.1 Streptomyces panacea | reverse complement strand
CGAAGACACGACCTAAGTGCGGGTACGGGGCCGGTCGCCGGGCCGTCCGGTGGCCGCCCCCGGCCCACGCCGTCATTCGGCTGTCGAGAATCCGTACGTCGTCGCCGAGGTGAACTTCTCGCCCGGCCGAAGCACCGTGCTCGGGAAGTCCGGCCGGTTCGGCGAATCCGGGAAGTGCTGGGTCTCCAGCGCGATGCCCTCGCAGGGCCCGAACGGCCCCGCGTCGAAGTGGTCACCGGTGTACAGCTGTATCCCCGGTTCGGTCGTCGCCACCGTCAACAGCCGCCCCGACACCGGGTCGTACAGCTGCGCCGCGACCGCGTCCACCGAACCCACCGAACCCCCGTGATCCAGCACGAAGTTGTGGTCGTACCCCGACCCCACCTCGCGCGGCTCACGGAAGTCGAAACGCGTCCCGCCGACCGGCGCGGGCGCGCCCGTCGGCACCGAGTCGCCGTCCAGCGGCGTGAGGTGACCGGCCGCGATCCGCAGCAGGTGCCCACCGGCGCGGCCACTGCCCGCGCCGCCCAGATTCCAGTACGAGTGATTCGTCAGATTCACCACCGTCGGCGCGTCCGTCACCGCCCGGTAGTCGATCCGCAGCGATCCCGCCGCGTCCAGCGTGTACGTCGCCGAGACCTCCAGCCGGCCCGGGAACCCCTCCTCGCCGTCCGGGCTCACCAGCGACAGCCGCACGCCGTGCCCGTCCGCCACGGGCTTCGCGTCCCACACGCGCTTGTCGAAGCCGCGCTCACCGCCGTGCAGACAGTTGGACCCGTTGTTGCGCGGCAGCCGGTACGTCCGCCCGTCGAGCGTGAACGTCCCGCCCCCGATGCGGTTCGCGTACCGGCCGATCAGCGCGCCGAAGTACGGCGAAGGACAGTCGATGTAGCCCGCGACGTCGTCGAAGCCCAGCACCACGTTGGCGAGCGCGCCGTCGCGGTCCGGTATCTCGACGGACTGGAGGATCCCCCCGTAGTCGAGCACCCTCACCCGCACACCGGCCCGCTCCAGGACCCAGCGGTGGACGGGTGTGCCGTCGGGCGCCGAACCGACGCGCTCGGGCACGCCCCCGGACACGGGCACGGTCATCTCGTTCACGGTCGACTCGTTCACGGTCGCCGACCCTACGCCGGGGGCTCGGCCGCGACGACGTTGCGGTAGGCGATGTCGGCCAACTTGCCCTGGCCGTTCTTGCTCGGGTGGAACCAGTCCCAGGTGCTCAACTGGTCGCCCGTGAACCGGAAGTCGAAGACGGCCCCGCCGTCGTAACGGCAGCGCAGATCCTTCGCGCACACGTCCTTGAGCACCTTGTTGTACGCCACCACCCGCGCCTGCACCGTGGAGCGCCGCTCCGTGGCCTCGGCGCCCATGTCCTGCGAGTCGCCGAGCATCGAGGAGCAGATCCCCAGCTTCCAGATCTGCCGGCCCAGCGGATTGTCCTTGCCCTCGGACCAGAGCCGCTTCAGATCGGGCACGCTCGCCACGTACACCTGAGTCTTGGGGGCGCCCGCCCGCAGCCGGCGCATCGACTCCTCGAACGACGTCCGGAACTCGTCCACCGGCGTCATCAGGTTCGCCTCGTCCTTGCAGGCGTCGTTGGCGCCCATCATGACCGTGACCAGATCCGGCTTGTGGCCGGCCACCTTCCCCATCTGCGCGGGCAGCTCGCCCACGGCGGCGCCCGAGCGCGCGTAGTTCCAGCTGCGGTCCGCGACGCCCGGCTCGCCGAGCAGCCGCATCGCGAGGCTGCGCACCCCGTTGTCCGTGCCGGTCGCCCAGGACGCCTCGGGGCAGTCGCTGAGTATCCCGCAGGCGTCGAAACCGCGCGTGATGGAGTCCCCGACGGCGGCGAGGGAGGTGGGACTGCGGTCCCAGATCGGCTTCGGCGGGGGCGACTGGCTGGTTTTCGCCTTCGTCCAGTCCGGATCGGCGCCGTCCGACGAGCCGCACCCCGTCAACGCGACGACGGCGACCAGCAGCCCGGCACAGGAGGCCGCGGCTGTCCCGTACGGTGCCCGGCGGCGGTCGCGGCGCCCGCCGAGGCGTCGCTCACCACGTCCCTGGGGGCTCTGAGGCATGGTGGGAACCCTCCGGGTGGGCGTCGTCATGCGTACGGCGGCGTCCTGGCGAGTGAAAGCTTCGCGCATATCGCCTCTCGGACCGACAGTACGGCACCCCCGTGCCCCCCGCGCAAGGTAGCTTTCAGGCGTCGAACCAGAGTCAACAACACCTTCCGACTCCGGTAAGTTACATCCCGTCACATGCTGTCCGTTTTGCGGGGTTTCACTCTCGATGCTGTTCACCGAGGCCGCTGGGAAGGCGAACCTCGTCCCACACTGGAGGTCCCGGTGACCACACGTGGTGTTCTGTACGTGCACTCCGCGCCGCGCGCGATGTGCCCCCACGTCGAATGGGCGGTGGCGGGCGTCCTCGGCGTGCGCGTCCAGCTCGACTGGATCAGGCAGCCCGCCTCGCCCGGCACCTGGCGGTCCGAATTCTCCTGGCGGGGCGAGGCCGGCATCGCGTCCAAGCTCGCCTCCGCGCTGCGCGGCTGGCAGATGCTGCGCTTCGAGGTGACCGCCGAACCCAGCCCCACGGCCGAGGGCGAGCGCTACAGCGCCACGCCCGAGCTGGGCATCTTCCACGCCGTCACCGGCATGCACGGCGACATCCTGGTCCCCGAGGACCGGCTGCGCGCCGCCCTCGCCAGGTCGCTGAGCGGCGAGACACAGCTGGAGGCCGAGGTCGCGAAGCTGCTCGGCAAGCCGTGGGACGACGAGCTGGAGCCGTTCCGGTACGCGGGCGAGGGCGCCCCGGTGCGCTGGCTGCACCAGGTCGTCTGAGCCGGACAGCCGGACAGCCGGTCGGCACGGCCGCGTCCTACCGTGGGCGCATGGCTGATCAACTCGAAGTAGCTGTTCTCGGCGCGGGCATCATGGGCACGGCGATGGCCCGCAATCTCTGCCGGACCGGGCACGCGGTCCGGGTCTGGAACCGTACCCGCGCGAAGGCGGAGCCGCTGGCGGCCGACGGGGCGCGCATCGCGGACAGTCCGGCGGACGCCGTGCGCGGCGCGGACGTCGTCGTCACGATGCTCTACGACGGCGCCGCCGTCCTGGCGGCCATGACGGCCGCGGCCCCGGGGCTGCGGCCCGGCACGCTCTGGCTCCAGACGACGACGGCGGGCCTGGACGGGCTCACCCCGCTCGCCGCACTGGCCGCCACGCACGGACTGGTCTTCTACGACTCGCCCGTGCTGGGCACCAGGGGCCCCGCCGAGCAGGGGAAGCTCACCGTCATCGCCGCGGGCCCGGAGGAGGCACGGGGCGCCCTCACGTCCGTTCTGGAGGCCGTGGGCGACCGCACACTCTGGGTGGGCGACGAAGGCGCGTCCGGGGCGGCGACCCGGCTCAAACTCGTCTGCAACAGCTGGGTCCTGACCCTCACCCACGGAACGGCCGAGGCGCTGGCCCTGGCGGACGGACTCGGCGTCGACCCGCGGAGCTTCCTGGACGCCGTCGCGGGCGGCGGGCTCGACTGCGGCTACCTCCGCGTCAAGTCGTCGGCGATCCTCGACGGCGACTACACACCGAGCTTCGCCCTCACCACGGCCGCCAAGGACGCCCGCCTCATCGTCGCGGCGGGCGAGGCGGAAGGCGTGCGGCTGGACGTCGCGGAGGCGGGCGCGAACCGCTTCGCCCGCGCGGAGGCCCAGGGCCACGGCGCCAAGGACATGGCGGCGACGTACTTCGCGAGCTTCGACGACTGACCCCGCGAACGCCGAAACGCCGAAACGCCGAAACGCCGCGAGCGCCGAAACGCCGAGAACGCCCTACGCCGAAACGCCGGAGGCCCGGCCCCCGTCCAGGACGGGAGCCGGGCCTCCGGCGCGTACGCGTACGGGTGGATCAGACCGAGCGGAACGCCAGCACCACGTTGTGGCCGCCGAAGCCGAACGAGTTGTTGATCGCCGAGATCGTGCCCTCGGGCAGCACCCGCGGCTCGCCGACCACGACGTCCGCGTCGACCTCCTCGTCCAGGTTTTCGAGGTTGATCGTCGGCGGAGCCAGCCGGTGGTACAGCGCGAGCACCGTCGCCACCGTCTCGATGCCGCCGGCGCCGCCCAGCAGATGGCCGGTCATCGACTTCGTACCGGAGACCGCGACATGGTCGAGATCTTCGCCCAGGACCCGGCGCAGCGCCTTGATCTCCGCGATGTCGCCCTGCGGCGTCGAGGTGGCGTGCGCGTTCAGGTGCACGACCTCCGACGGCTTCATGCCGGTGTTGTCGAGCAGGTTCCGCATCGCCGCGGCGACGCCGCGGCCGGTGGGCTCCGGCTGCGCGATGTGGTGGCTGTCGGCGGACAGACCCTGGCCCAGCACCTCGCAGTAGACGCGCGCGCCGCGCGCCTCCGCGTGCTCGGCGGACTCCAGGATCACGACGCCCGCGCCCTCGCCGAGGACGAAGCCGTCACGGGCCTTGTCGTACGGGCGGGAAGCCTTCGTGGGTTCGTCGTTGTTCTTCGACATCGCCATCATGTTGGCGAACGCGGCGACCGGCAGCGGGTGGATCGCCGCCTCGGTGCCGCCCGCCACCACGACGTCGGCGCGGCCGGTGCGGATCATCTCCACGGCGTAGCCGATCGCCTCGGCGCCCGACGCGCACGCGGACACCGGGGTGTGCACGCCCGCCTGGGCGTTCACCTCCAGGCCGACGTTCGCGGACGGTCCGTTGGGCATCAGCATGGGCACGGTGTGCGGGGAGACGCGGCGTGAGCCCTTCTCCTTCAGCACGTCGTACTGGTCGAGGAGGGTGATCACGCCGCCGATGCCGGAGGCGATGACCGTGCCGAGACGCTCGGGGGCGACCGTCTCGTCCTCCCCGGCCTTGGCCTTGAAGCCCGCGTCGGCCCACGCCTCACGGGCCGCGATCAGCGCGAACTGCGCCGAGCGGTCCAGTTTGCGGGCGAGCGGACGGGGCAGCACGTCGGCCGGATCGACCGCGGCGAGCGCGGCGATCCGGACGGGCAGTTCGGCGAACCGCTCACCGTCGAGGGGCTTGACGCCCGAGCGGCCGGCGAGCAGCCCCTCCCAGGTCGATGCGCTGTCGCCACCCAGCGGTGTGGTTGCGCCGATACCGGTGACGACCACGGTGCGATTGGTCGGGCTCACTGGAATTCTTTCTCCACGTGTAGAGGGTGCGGAATTTATACGGCGCCACCACCGGGTGGCGTCAGCCGCGCGACCTGGATCAGGCCTGGTGCTTCGCGATGTAGTCGGCGGCGTCGCCGACGGTCTTCAGGTTCTTGACGTCGTCGTCCGGGATCTTCACGTCGAAGCGCTCCTCGGCGGCGACGACGACCTCGACCATGGACAGCGAGTCGACGTCCAGGTCGTCGGTGAAGGACTTGTCCAGCTGGACGTCCTCGACCGGGATGCCGGCGATCTCGTTCACGATCTCCGCGAGACCGGTGACGATCTCTTCCTGAGTGGCGGCCATGTGGGCGCTCCTTCGATATTCCGCGTGAGCAGAGGGATTTGTACGAGCACGGTCCGGAAAGCTCCGGTGTGCCTAGGGGAGGGTAACGACCGTAGCGGCGTACACGAGACCCGCCCCGAAGCCGATGACGAGCGCGGTGTCGCCGCTCTTCGCCTGACCGGTCGCCAGAAGCCGCTCCATCGCGAGCGGGATCGAGGCGGCCGAGGTGTTTCCGGTGGTCTCCACGTCACGGGCGACCGTGACGTGCTCGGGCAGCTTCAGAGTCTTCACCATCGAGTCGATGATCCGCATATTGGCCTGGTGCGGAATGAAGACGTCCAGGTCCGCCGAGGTGATCCCGGCCGCGTCGAGAGCCTGTTGGGCGATCTTCGCCATCTCGAAAACGGCCCAGCGGAACACCGCCTGGCCCTCCTGCGTGAGGGCGGGGAACTTCTCGACCTTCTTGTCACGGTAGTCGTCCCACGGCACGGTCTGCATGATCGTGTTGGACTTGTCGCCCTCCGAGCCCCAGACCGTCGGGCCGATCAGCGGCTCCTGCGACGGGCCGACGACGACCGCGCCCGCTCCGTCGCCGAACAGGAAGGCCGTGGCGCGGTCCTCGAGGTCGGTGAGGTCCGACAGCCGTTCCACACCGATGACCAGGACGTACTCCGCCGAGCCCTCGACGACCATGCCCTTGGCGAGCGTCAGCCCGTAACCGAAGCCGGCGCAGCCCGCCGAGATGTCGAACGCGGCGGGCCTGCCCGCGCCGATCCGGTCGGCGATCTCCGTCGCGATGGCCGGCGTCTGCTTGAAGTGCGAGACGGTCGACACGATCACGCCGCCGATCTGCTCCGGCGTGATCCCGGCGTCGGCGATGGCCTTGCCGGACGCCTCGATCGACATCATCGCCACGGTCTCCTCGTCGGAGGCCCAGTGACGGGTCGCGATACCGGAGCGCGAGCGGATCCACTCGTCGGACGAGTCGATCGTCTCCAGGATCACCTCGTTGGGCACCACGCGCGTCGGACGGTAGCCGCCGACACCCATGATGCGGGCGTACGGCGAGCCCTGGCTGGGCCTGATCTTCGCCATGCTCTCTCGGGCTCCTTAGGAAGCGTGCTCTGCGACGATCTCGCGAGCCGCGTCGAGGTCGGCGGGGGTCTTGAGCGCCAGGGTCCGCACACCGGGCAGGGCACGCTTGGCGATGCCGGTCAGTGTGCCACCGGGGCACAGTTCGATCAGCGCCGTCACACCCTGCTCCGTGAACGTCTCCATGCACAGGTCCCAGCGGACCGGGTTGGCGACCTGGCCCACCAGGCGTGCGACGACCTCGGCCCCCGTGGCCACAGTCTGCCCGTCCTTGTTGGAGACGTACGGCAGCGACGGGTCGGACACGTCGAGCTTTCCGGCCGCGTCCGCCAGCGTCGCCACCGCCGGAGCCATGTGCTCGGTGTGGAAGGCCCCCGCGACCTTGAGCGGCACCACGCGGCGTACGCCCTCGGGCTTGTCCTCCGTCAGCGCGGCGATCTGTTCCAGTGTGCCCGCGGCCACGATCTGGCCGGCGCCGTTCACGTTCGCCGGGGTCAGACCGAGCTTCTCCAGGTGCGGCAGGGTCACCTCGGGGTCGCCGCCGAGCAGCGCGGCCATGCCGGTCGGGGTGAGGCGCGCGGCCTCGGCCATGGCCAGACCGCGTGTACGGACGAAGCCCAGCGCGGCCTCCTCGCTCAGCACACCCGCGTACACGGCGGCGGTGATCTCGCCGACGCTGTGCCCCGCGACCGCGCCCACCCCGGTGTCACCCAGCAGCCCGCGCAGCGCGTCGGCGGAGAGCAGCCCCGCGGCGACGAGCAGCGGCTGGGCCACCGCGGTGTCACGGATCTCGTCCGCGTCGGCCCGTGTGCCGTAGTGGACCAGATCGAGGTCGATGGCGGCCGACCACGCCCGCAGCCGGTCTTCGGCACCGGGAAGGTCGAGCCAGGGAGTCAGGAAGCCGGGCGTCTGAGCGCCTTGGCCGGGAGCGACGAGTACGAGCACCCTCACACTCTCTCGTGCGGACGGCCTCCGCCGCCCGTGGGGACAAGGACGAAGAACCGTCGGGGGAATTGTTGAAGTCCCACAAAAGGCTACGAAGGCGATTCCCCGTCGGCCAGCCTCCCCAAGATCAAAGCGATCCGCAGAGTGAATGCGGAACGGACATCCGACGGTGACCATCCGGTGACGTCGGTCACACGTCGAAGCCGGTAGCGCACGGTGTTGGGGTGCACGAACAGCATCCGCGCGGCGCCTTCGAGACTGCTCGCCTGCTCCAGATACACACTCAGAGTTTCCAGCAGCGCCGAGCCCGCTTCTTCAAGCGGTCTGTAGATCTCCTCCACCAATTGCTCACGCGCGGCCGGATCCGACGCGATCGCGCGCTCCGGCAGCAGATCGTCGGAGAGTACGGGACGCGGCGCGTCCTGCCACGCCGAACACGCCTTCAGCCCGGCCGCCGCCGCCCGCGCCGACCGCGTGGCCGCCAACAGGTCCGGCACCACCGGGCCCGCCACCACCGGCCCCGCCGCGTACGGTCCGATCAGCGCCTTCGCGACCTGGAGCGGATTGTCGCTGCCGCCCGCGATGACGACCAGCCGGTTGCCGAGCACCCCCGTGAGGACCTGGAGCTTGGCGTGCCGCGCGGCCCGGCGGATCGCCTCCACCGTCAGCTCGCTGTCCCCGTCGGGCGCGGTGCCCAGCAGCACACACACATGCTCGGGCGAGTTCCAGCCCAGCGCGGACGCGCGCGACACCGCGCCCTCGTCGGCCTCGCCGGAGAGCACCGCGTTCACCACCAGCGACTCCAGCCGCGCGTCCCAGGCGCCGCGGGCCTCGGCGGCCTGCGCGTACACCTGGGCCGTCGCGAAGGCGATCTCCCGCGCGTACACGAGCAGCGCCTCGCGCAGCACCGACACGTCACCGGGCGCCGCGACCTCCTCGATCGCCGACTCCATGACCTCGATGGTGGTGCGCACCATCTCGACGGTCTGGCGCAGCGTGATGGCCCGCGTCAACTCCCGCGGAGCCGTGCCGAACACATCGGTGGAGATGGCCTGCGGGGCCTCGGGGTGACGGAACCACTCGGTGAAGGCCGCGATCCCGGCCTGGGCCACCAGACCGATCCAGGAACGGTTCTCCGGCGGCATCGCGCGGTACCACGGCAGCTTCTCGTCCATGCGGGCGATCGCGTTCGCGGCCAGCCGGCCGGCGGACTTCTCCAGTCGGCGCAGGGTCGCGGGATGCGGGTGGGCTTCGTTCGCGGGTTCAGGCACGGGACAAGACTGCCTTATCGGGACGGCCACCCGCCGGGCCGGGTCTACCGTGGGTACCGTGATTTCCGTTCGGTACGCCGACGACCGCTATCCCGGTGGTGACCTGTCCGCCGGGATCGAGTCCTTCCACGCCTTGTCCTTCGGGCAGTTCTACGAACCCGACAACCTCCGGTTCGGCGCGGTGATCGCCTGCAACGAGGAACGGCTCGCGCCCGGCGCCGGCTTCGACGAACACCCGCACAGCCACACCGAGATCGTCACCTGGGTCGTCGAGGGCGAACTCACCCACCGCGACTCCGCCGGGAACGCCACGCTGGTACGGCCCGGCGACGTCCAGCGGCTCGGCGCGGGCGGCGGCGTACGGCATGTGGAGCGCAACGACGGGCCGGAGCCGCTGGTCTTCGTCCAGACATGGCTGGCGCCGCTCACGCCCGGCGGTGACCCCCGCTACGAGATCGTGCACGGCATCGCCGACTCCACGCCGTACGCCCTCCCCGAGGCGGGCGCGATGCTGCACGTGCGCCGGCTCCAGGAGGGGGAGCGGGCCGCGATCCCCGACGCCGCGTACGCGTATCTGCACGTGGTGCGGGGCCTGGTGGTCCTGGCGGGTGTGGAACTGGGCCCCGGCGACTCGGCGCGCATCACGGACTCCGACGGCCTCGAACTGACCGCGGAGGCCCCGTCGGAGACCCTGATCTGGGAGCTGGGCCCCGGTCCGGGGGACCCGACCTAGGACGCCGTCCGCAGCTCCGCCAGTACCGCGTCCGTGAACGGCGGCCACGCCTCGACCGCCCACGGGCCGAAGTCCCGGTCGGTCAGCGCCACGCACGCCGCGCCCGCGTCCGGGTCGACCCAGAGGAACGTCCCCGACTGCCCGAAGTGGCCGAACGTACGCGGTGACGACGAACTCCCCGTCCAGTGCGGCGACTTGGAGTCGCGGATCTCGAAGCCCAGGCCCCAGTCGTTGGGCTTCTGCTGCCCGTAGCCCGGGAGGATCCCCGACAGCCCCGGATGGACCACCGTCATGGCGTCGCGCATCGTACGGGGGTCGAGCAGCCGGGGCGCCTGAAGTTCCGCCGCGAAGCGGACGAGGTCGTCCACCGTCGAGACACCGTCCCTGGCGGGCGAGCCGTCCAGGGTGGTCGACGCCATGCCCAGCGGTTCGAGGACCGCCTGGCGCAGATACTCCGGGAACGGGATATCCGTAGCCTTCGCGAGGTGCTCCCCGAGCGCCTCGAAGCCCGCGTTCGAGTACAGCCGCCGGGTGCCGGGCGGGGCCGTCACCCGGTCCTCGTCGTAGGCCAGACCACTGGTGTGCGAGAGGAGATGGCGGACCGTCGAGCCCTCGGGCCCGGCCGGTTCGTCCAGCTCGACCGCCCCCTCCTCGTACGCCACGAGCACCGCGTACGCGGCGAGCGGCTTGGTCACGGACGCCAGCGGGAAACGGTGCGCCGTCGGGCCGTGCGACCCCGTCACCGTGCCGTCCGCCCGTACGACGGCTGCGGCGGCCGTCGCCGCCGGCCAGTTCTCGATCATCGCCAGGCTCTGCATGGCCACGAGCGTAGACGGACCCGGCCCGGCCCCTCACCCCGGGACGACCCGAGCGAAAATCGTCCCTCGTTTCGCTTGCTTCGAGTGCACTCCAACGTTCTACGTTGAAGGTATGACGCTGATCGAGAGCAGCCCCGTCCGGACGGCGACCGAGGACATCTGTGTGTCGGCCCCGCCGACACATCCCCGCGCCGCCGGGGACGACCGCTACACGATCAGCGAAGTGGTCACCTTCACCGGCCTCACCGCGCACACCCTGCGCTGGTACGAGCGCATCGGACTCATGCCGCACGTCGACCGGTCGCACACCGGACAGCGGCGCTTCACCAACCAGGATCTCGACTGGCTCACCTTCGTCGGCAAACTGCGCCTCACCGGCATGCCGGTCGCCGACATGGTCCGCTACGCCGAGCTGGTCCGGGAGGGCGAGCACACCTTCGAACGGCGGCAGGAACTGCTGGAGCGGACCAGGCGCGACGTACGCACCCGGATCACCGAACTCCAGGACACCCTCGCCGTACTCGACTTCAAGATCGACTACTACGCCGGTGCGCGCCGTACGTCGGAAAGGGCCTCATGATGAGCACCACGGAGAAGATCGCCACGGTGACGCTCGGCGCCACCGGACCCACGGTCGGCGTCCAGGGCTTCGGCGCCATGGGCATCAGCGAGTTCTACGGCGACACGGACGAGACGGCCGCCCGCGACACCCTCGAAGCGACCGTCGAAGCCGGGGTCACCCTCATCGACACCGCCGACGCGTACGGGCGCGGCGCCAACGAGACGTTCCTCGCGCCGTTCGTCGCCGCACACCGCGACGCGATCACCCTCGCCACCAAATTCGGCATCGAGCGCAGCGACGACCCGGCGTACCGGGGCGTACGCAACGACCCCGCGTACATCAAGCAGGCCGTCGAGGGCTCCCTGCGGCGCCTGGGCGTCGACGTCATCGACCTCTACTACATGCACCGCCACAACCCCGGCGTGCCCTTCGCCGAGTCCGTCGGCGCGATGGCCGAACTCGTCGCCGAGGGCAAGGTCAAACACCTCGGCCTGAGCGAGGTCACCGGCGCGGAACTGCGCGAGGCGCACGCCGTGCACCCCATCACCGCGCTCCAGTCCGAGTGGTCGCTGTTCTCCCGCGACGTCGAGACGAGCGCCGTGGCCGCCGCCGCCGAACTGGGCGTCGCCCTCGTGCCGTACTCCCCCCTCGGACGCGGCTTCCTGACCGGCTCCTTCACCCGGGCCGACCAGGAACTGGGCGGCGCCGACATCCGGCTCACCCAGCCCCGCTTCAACGGTGAGAACGCGGGCAGGAACGCCGCGCTCCTCCAGCCCGTCCGCACCGTCGCCGCCGCACACGGCGCGACCCTCGGCCAGATCGCACTGGCCTGGGTGCGGCAGCGGTCCCAGGCGCACGGCCTGACCGTCGTACCGATCCCCGGCACCCGCAAGCGCTCGCGCCTGCTGGAGAACGCCGCCGCCACCCGCATCACCCTCACCCCCGGGGAACTGGCGCTCCTGGAGCCGATCGCCGGACAGGTCGCCGGCGACCGCTACCCGGACATGTCCGCGACGGCCGCCGCCCGCGAATAGCACCCCGCGCCACCTCACGACGCCAGCGCGTACACCGCGAAGCCCGCCGCGAGCAGCCCCGCCGCTGCCCGGCGGGTTCGCGCCGCCCGCGTGCCCGACTGCCACGGCGCCTCGAAGACCCGCGCGTACCGGGCGATCACCACCAGCAGCACCGCGAACAGCGGCATCCACAGCACCCGGCCGACAATCCAGTGATACGAGTCGGGCGCCGTCGTCAGCCCCGGCACCGCACCCGCGAACGACCCCGGCACCGCCGCCGCCAGCATCGCCGTCTGGTGCCAGCACAGGATCGTCATCGCCGACAGATTGATCACCACGACCGGCGCCCACAGCACCGGCCTGCGCAGCACCCGCGCGATCCGGTCCCGCAGCAGGATCGCCGCGCCGCTCTGCACGGCCGCCAGCGCCAGTACCAGCAGCGACGGCGGATGCGAATTGGTCCGCGCCTCACCGGGCACCCCGACCATCGACGCCGGGTAGTGGAAGACCACCAGCAGTACGGCGAACAGCACCCCGCCGCCGACCAGCAGCACCCGCGCGCCCCGTCGGCCGATCCTGCCCTCGCCCCACGACACACCGAGCTGATACGCGAACAGCCAGCCCGGCAGGATGTTCACCACGCTCAGCCACCCCGGCATCGCCTCGCCCGCCGGGCCGTAGCGCAGCACGTCCACGACCGCCACCACCCCCAGCAACGGCGCCGCCGCCCACGCGCCGAGGCGCCGCGCCGCCCGCACGCAGTACGGCGTCAACGCCGTCACCACGACGTACACCCCCACGAACCACAGCGGCTGCACCACCAGCGTCGAACCCGTACGCAACGTCGTCCCCGGCACCCCGGCCGCGTACAGCACCGGAATCAGCACCGCCCACACCGCCGTCACCCCCAGCACCGGGCGCCCCAGCCGCGTGACGCGCTGCCGGAGCCACGCCGCCGTGGACCCCTTCCTCCGCCGGTACGAGAGCACCGACGCGTAACCCCCGACCAGGAAGAAGACGCCCAGCATCTGGAGCACCCAGCTCACCGGCGCGAAGAACCCGAACGTGCCCAGCGGGCTCGCGTTGCGCAACGCCCCGTCGTCCAGGGTGAATCCGCCCAGCAGCCAGTGCCCCGTCGGCACCGCGAGCAGGGCCAGCGCGCGCAGACCGTCGATCGCGCGGTCACGGGACGCGGGCGTCCGCGCCTCGATCCTCTCGACGAGCCTCATCGCACGTCACCACCCGTGGCGATGGCGGCGAAGGCGCGCAGCGAGTCCGTGCCGGGGGCGAAGTAGCCGGTATGCCCCCGCGCGGTCCGCGCGGGGACCCGGCGCGCCCCGAAGTCCTTCGCCGCCGGGTCCGCGCCGTGGCCAAGGCCCAGGAACTCGACGTTCGGCACCTTGGAGATCCAGTCGGACGGGTCCTTCGCGGCCCACACCCGGGCGTCCGTGCGCAGCGCGTCCGCGTTGCGCGCGCGCATGCCGGGGGAGCCGAGGACCACGATGTCGCTCGCCACCACCTTCTTCGCGGCGAGCCCGCAGACGACGGAGCCGTAACTGTGGCAGAACAGCGCCGGCGCCTCGGCGCCGACGGCGGCCAGACCCCCGGTGAAGCGGGCCAGCCGCGCTGCCCCCGCCTCGGCCAGCTCCCCGGTCGCGGCGTCCAGCCCCACACCGACGGGCGTCGTGTATCCGGCCCACGCCACCACGGCGGTACGGCCCTCGGTCGCGGTCCGCAGCGACGCGGCCATCCCGGCGGGGGTGCCGTACGGGTCCTTCGGCCGGTCGTACGTCCCCGCGTCGATGTCCGAACCCGGTACCACCACGGACACATGACGGGCCGTCAGCAGATCTCCGTAGACCTCCGCGACGGTGCCGCGACCCCTCGGGTCGAAGGCGATGATCTGCCGGCCCGGTACGGCGAGGCGGGCGTAGCGGGGGTTCTCGGCGACGGCTCGCTGGTTGGCTTGGTAGCGGAGTTGGACGGGGACGCCGTCGAGGTTGCCCACGACGCCGGGGTGGCGTTCGGCGAGGCTCCGCCGCTGCGTGGCGCTCAACGTGCCGAAGAAGGCGGCGACTTGGGCAGGGGTCGCGGTCTCCGGGTTGGGCAGCGCCCGTCCGAGCGACCCGTCGTGCCGCCACTGGGCGCTGCCGGGCGGCGGCCCGTCGACCGCCCGCTGCCCACTCCCGGCGGCCCACCCGGCGGTGCCGGACATCAGGGTGACCATCAGCGCGGAGGCGGCCAAGGTCCTTCTGTAGCGGCGCATTTCGCGTCTCCCTCGTCGTGGCCACGGGGTGTGGCGGGAGGAAGGTAGGAAGACGACGGGTGCGGGGGCGTCA
>NZ_JARJHW010000185.1:0-14312 GCF_040560175.1 Streptomyces panacea | reverse complement strand
CCTCCCGCCCCCCTTCCCACCTGCCACGACGGTGCGGGCGGACTACCCTGCGGTGCAGCTCCCAGCCCAGGCCGCCAAGGAGGACCCCCAGGTGCCGCAGACCCTCGACGCCGCAGCGGTGCGTACCTGGTGCTCGCTGGCGCTGGACGCCCTGGGCCGGGACCGCGAGGAGATCGACGCGATCAACGTCTATCCGGTCGCCGACGGGGACACCGGGACCAACCTCTATCTGACGGTGGAGTCCGCCGCGCAGGCCGTCGAGGCGGTCTTCGACGCGCACGCGACGGGGACGTCCGTACCGGACCTGCCCGACACCGTGCGGGCCATGGCGCACGGGGCACTGATCGGCGCCCGGGGGAACTCCGGGACGATCCTCGCGCAGCTCCTCCGGGGCATGGCGGAGGTGCTCGGCGAGGACGGGGCCGCGGACGGAACGGCGGACGGGGCCGACGCGGCGGCGGAAGGCGGCGGGGAACACCTCGCCAGGGCGCTGCGCAGGGCGGCGGAGCTGGCGCGCGAGGCCGTCGCCCATCCGGTCGAGGGCACGATCCTCACGGTGGCGTCCGCGGCGGCTGAAGCCGCGGCCCGCACACCGGGGGACGGCGTGGGCGACGGTGCGGCGTACGGCGGCGGTGCGGCCGTCCACGCCGCGTACGCGGGGGCCCGCGTCGCGCTCGCCGCGACACCCGGACAGCTGGCCGTCCTCGGCCGCGCCGGGGTCGTCGACGCCGGCGGACGGGGCCTGCTCGCCGTCCTGGCCGCACTCGTGGAGGCCGTCACGGGCGACGCCCCGTCCCCCGTCGCACCGGGCGCCCGCCCGCACGAGCTGCCCGCCGTGGTGGAGTCCTGCGACGCCGACGACAGCCCCGTCGGCCCCGCCTTCGAGGTGATCTACCTCCTGGAGACCGACGAGGCGGGCATCGCCCGGCTCCGTCGCCGGCTCGACGCGCTCGGCGACTCGCTCGTCGTGGTCGGCGGTGACGGTCTGTGGAACGTGCACGTGCATGTCGACGACGCGGGCGCCGCCGTGGAGGCCGGTGTCGAGGCGGGGCGCCCGTACCGGATCCGTATCACCCACTTCGGCGCCGCCGCCGGGCACCAGCGGGAGCGGGCACAGCGCGCCGTCGTCGCCGTGGTCCCGGGCGAGGGTCTCGCCGGGCTGTGCGCCGAGGCCGGCGCCACGACGGTGCTCGCACGCCCCGGGGAACCACCGGCCAGCGGTGAGCTGGTCGACGCCATCCGGCGCGCCCACGCCCACGAGGTGGTGCTCCTGCCGAACGACGCGGAGCTGCGCCACACCGCCGCCGCTGCCGCCGAACAGGCCCGCGCCGAGGGCATCCGTGTCGCACTCATCCCGACCAGGGCGGCCGTACAGGGCATCGCCGCGCTCGCGGTGCACGAGCCGGACCGCCGCTTCGACGAGGACGTGGTGGCCATGACCTCGGCCGCCGGCGCCACCCGTTACGCCGAACTGGCCGTCGCCGAGCGGCAGTCCTGGACCATGGCGGGCATCTGTCAGGCCGGGGATCTGCTGGGGCTGATCGACGGCGACGTCGCGGTGATCGGCACCGAACTCGCCGCCACCGCCGAGACCGTCCTGGACCGGATGCTGTCGGCGGGCGGCGAACTGGTCACCCTGGTGCTCGGCCAGGACGTGCCCGACACCCTCGCCGAGCGCCTGGAGCGCTACGTACGGGACGGGCACCTGGCCGTCGACACGGTCGTCTACCGAGGCGGCCGCCAGTCGGCGCCCCTGCTGATCGGCGTGGAGTAGGCGTGACGCGGGCGGCGTACGTACGGGCCTCCGTACGTACGCCGCGTCGTCACCCCTGCGGTCTCCGCCGTGGCCACAGCTTGCACGGGGCGCCGTACCTGTGACGATGGAGGGTAGGCGCACCCCGACAGACGCGCGCACCGCCCGAGGCGAGAGGCCCACCGATGGACGACCTGACCGCACTCGCCCGCCATCAGCTCGACGACGCGCGCGCCAGCGCCCACGGCCGCAGCGCCCACCTCTTCCTCCACGACGGACCACTGCGTCAGACGGTCATCGCGCTGACCTCCGGCTCGTCGCTCGACGAGCACAACACGCCCCCGGCGGCCAGCCTTCAGGTACTGCACGGTCGTGTACGGCTGACGATGAGCTCCGGCGACCAGGACATGATCGCCGGACAGGTGGGCCCGATCCCGCACGAGCGCCACGGCCTGAAGGCCCTGGAGGACTCCGCCGTCCTGCTCACCGCCGTCACCGAGGTCCGGGCCACAGCCCGCTGACCCCTCCCTGACCCGACTCCGACCTGCGGTTGTCCACAGGTGCGCGACGGATGTCAGTGATGTGGTGTGCAATGGATCGTGTGTCCGCGCTGGATGAATCACTCAAGAAGACGCTCGGCCCCGCCACCGCGAAGGTGATGGCCGAGCAGCTCGATCTGCACACGGTCGGTGACCTGCTGCACCACTATCCGAGGCGGTACGAGGAGCGGGGCCAGCTCACCCGCCTCGCCGACCTCCCGCTGGACGAGGACGTCACGGTTGTCGCGCAGGTCGCCGACTCCCGCGTCCTGAAGTTCAACGGGGGCCGGGGCCAGCGGCTGGAGATCACCCTCACCGACGGCAGCGGCCGGCTCCAACTGGTCTTCTTCGGCAGGGGGATCCACAAGCCGCACAAGGACCTGCTGCCCGGCAGCCGCGGCATGTTCGCCGGCAAGGTCTCGATGTTCAACCGGAAGCTCCAGCTCGCCCATCCCACGTATGTGCCGCTCGGCACGGACAGCGGCGACGAGGCCGTGGACTCCTTCGCGGGCAAGCTGATCCCGATCTACCCGGCCTGCAAGGGACTGGAGTCCTGGAAGATCACCAAGGCGGTCGACGCGGTGCTGCCGAGGGCCGGCGAGGCCGTCGACCCGCTGCCGCCGTCGCTCCGCGAGGGACGCGGTTTCGTCCCGCTCCCCGAGGCGCTGCTGAAGGTCCACCGGCCCGATACCAAGGCCGATGTCGCCGAGGCCAGGGACCGGCTCAAGTGGGACGAGGCGTTCGTGCTCCAGGTCGCCCTCGCCCGGCGCCGGCACGCGGACGCCCAACTCCCGGCGGTGGCGCGCAAGCCGGTGGCCGGGGGCCTGCTCGACGCCTTCGACGCCAAGCTGCCCTTCACCCTCACCGACGGCCAGTTGACGGTCACCCGCGAGATCTTCGACGACCTGGCGACCGAGCACCCGATGCACCGCCTCCTTCAGGGCGAGGTCGGCTCCGGCAAGACGATGGTGGCGCTGCGCGCGATGCTCTCGGTGGTGGACGCGGGCGGCCAGGCGGCGATGCTCGCGCCGACCGAGGTCCTCGCCCAGCAGCACCACCGTTCGATCACCGAGATGATGGGAGAGCTCTCCGAGGGCGGCATGCTGGGAGGAGCGGAGAAGGCCACCAAAGTGGTGCTGCTCACCGGCTCCATGGGCGCGGCGGGGCGACGGCACGCCCTGCTCGACCTGGTCACCGGCGAGGCGGGGATCGTGATCGGCACGCACGCGCTGATCGAGGACAAGGTGCGTTTTCACGATCTGGGTCTGGTCGTCGTGGACGAGCAGCACCGTTTCGGGGTCGAGCAGCGCGACGCCCTGCGGTCCAAGGGCAAGCAGCCGCCGCATCTGCTGGTCATGACGGCGACGCCCATTCCCCGTACGGTCGCGATGACCGTCTTCGGTGACCTGGAGACGTCCGTCCTGGACCAACTTCCGGCGGGGCGCTCCCCGATCGCCACCCATGTCGTCCCGGCCCAGGACAAGCCGCACTTCCTGGCGCGCGCCTGGGAGCGGGTGCGCGAGGAGGTGGGCAAGGGGCACCAGGCGTACGTCGTCTGCCCCCGGATCGGCGACGGCGAGGACGAGCCGAAGAAGAAGGCCGCGGCGAAGGCGGCCGAGGCGGACGGGGACAAGCGCCCGCCGCTGGCCGTGCTGGACATCGCGAAACAGCTCACCGCCGGACCGCTGACCGGCCTCCGTGTCGAGGTGCTGCACGGCCGCATGCAGCCCGACGACAAGGACGACGTGATGCGCCGCTTCGCCGCCGGCGAGGTGGACGTCCTGGTCGCGACCACCGTCATCGAGGTCGGCGTCAACGTCCCCAACGCCACCGCGATGGTGATCATGGACGCGGACCGGTTCGGCGTCTCGCAGCTGCACCAGCTGCGTGGCCGGGTGGGCCGAGGCTCCGCCCCGGGGCTGTGTCTGCTGGTCTCGGAGATGCCGGAGGCGAGCCCCGCGCGCGCCCGTCTCGGCGCGGTCGCCTCGACCCTCGACGGCTTCGAGCTCTCCCGTATCGACCTCGAACAGCGCCGCGAGGGCGATGTCCTCGGACAGGCCCAGTCCGGCGTCCGCTCCAGCTTGCGGATGCTCGCCGTCATCGAGGACGAGGACGTCATCGCCGCGGCCAGGGAGGAAGCCGTGACGGTGGTCGCCCAGGATCCGGAGCTCGACGCCTTCCCGGAGCTGCGTACGGCGCTGGACGCCCTGCTGGACACCGAGCGGGAGCAGTATCTCGACAAGGGCTGAACGGGCCGCAGGGCCCCGCTCAGGGCCCCTGGCGCCGAGAGGGGCCCGGCAGCCCCGGTGCCGGGCCCCTGGCGCCGAGAGGGGCCCGGCAGCCCCGGTGCCGCTCCCGGCGGGCCGTGCCCGGAGCGACGCCATATCGTGGGTGGCGACGCACGTGCGGCACCGCCGCCGCTCCCGCGCTCCACGAGAGCCACACCCGTTCACGTACTCCGCGCACTCCACGAACCGAGGACCGACACCCATGACCCGCGTGATCGCCGGTGCCGCCGGCGGACGCCGTCTCGCCGTCCCCCCGGGCAACGGCACCCGCCCCACCTCCGACCGAGCGCGCGAAGGTCTCTTCTCCACCTGGGAGGCGCTGCTCGGCACCCTCGACGGCCTCCGTGTCGCCGATCTGTACGCCGGCTCCGGCGCCGTCGGCCTGGAAGCCCTCTCACGGGGCGCCGCGCACACCCTCCTTGTGGAGGCGGACAGCAGGGCGGCCCGCACCGTCCGGGACAACGTCCGCACCCTCGGACTGCCCGGCGCGGAGGTCCGCACGGGCAAAGCCGAGCAGATCGTGACAGGACCGGCTCCCGGGGCCCCGTACGACATCGTCTTCCTCGACCCGCCCTACGCCGTCACCGATGACGATCTTCGCGAGATCCTCCTCACACTCCGCTCGCAGGGCTGGCTCAATGGCGCGGCCGTCGCCACCGTGGAGCGCAGCACCAGAGGTGGGGAGTTCACCTGGCCGAAGGGCTTCGACCCGTTGCGAGCGCGTCGCTACGGCGAGGGAACCCTTTGGTACGGTCGCGCCGCCGCCCCCGAAGACGCCCGATGACCGGACCGGAGAGCGAGGGAATTCAGTTGCGCCGCGCCGTCTGTCCGGGGTCTTTCGACCCCATCACCAATGGTCACCTCGACATCATTGGCCGCGCCTCCAAGCTGTACGACGTCGTGCACGTCGCCGTGATGATCAACCAGTCCAAGAAGGGGCTGTTCAGCATCGACGAGCGGATCGATCTGATCCGCCGGGTCACCGCCGAATTCGGCAACGTCGAGGTGGAGTCCTTCCACGGCCTCCTCGTCGACTTCTGCAAGCAGCGCGACATCCCGGCCATCGTCAAGGGCCTGCGCGCGGTCAGCGACTTCGACTACGAGCTGCAGATGGCCCAGATGAACAACGGCCTCTCCGGCGTCGAGACCCTCTTCGTGCCGACCAACCCCGTCTACAGTTTCCTCTCCTCCTCGCTGGTCAAAGAGGTGGCGACCTGGGGCGGAGACGTATCCCATCTACTGCCTCCGCTCGTGCACGAGGCACTGGCCGAGCGCCTTGAGAACCGATGACGGACGGGGCGCGGAACGGGGCGGCGGACGGGGACCGGAACTGACGGACCGTCACCTGGTGTCGGGCGCGCACCGACTGGCCGTACAGTCGTTGCGTCCGTCTCCAACCCGGCTGTAGAGAGTGGCGAGCACACGGTGGACGTGCAGAAGAAGCTCGACGAGATCGTCGACGCGGTGGGGAACGCCCGTTCCATGCCCATGTCGGCCTCCTGCGTGGTCAACCGCGGCGAACTGCTCTCGCTGCTCGAAGAGGTACGGGAGGCCCTGCCGGGCTCGCTCGCCCAGGCGCGGGAGCTGCTCGGCGGCCATGAGCAGCTGTCCGAGCAGGCCCGCCAGGAGGCGGAGCGCATCGTCGCGGCGGCCCACACGGAGCGGTCCACGCTGATCTCCGACACCGTGATCGCCCGCACCGCGCAGGAAGAGGCGGACCGCATCCTCGCCGACGCCCGCAGGGACGCCGAGGAGGTCCGCGCCGAGGCCGACGACTACGTCGACTCCAAGCTCGCGAACTTCGAGGTCGTTCTCAACAAGACCATCGGCTCCGTGGACCGCGGCCGCGAGAAGCTGCTCGGCCGGGGCCCCGGGCTCGACGCGCAGGGGTACGCCGACGAGGACGCCCCGGAGTACAGCGCCGACCCCGACACCCTCATCCGCCGAGCGGACGACTACGTCGACGCCAAGCTCGGCGCCTTCGAGGCCGTCCTCTCCAAGACCCTGGACGCGGTCGGCCGCGGCCGGCAGAAGCTGCTCGGCCGGGTCGCCACCGACGACCTGGGCCTGCACATGGCGGAGCAGGACGCGGCGGGACGGCAGGGGCACACCAGCGACGCGGACTATCTGTCCGGTCTCGCCGAGATGCCGGGACAGCAGTCGCTCCAGGGCGCCGGGGCGCCCGCGCACCAGCCGATGGAGCCGCAGTCCCCGCCCCGGGTCCCGGCCCCGGAGCAGCCGGTCCAGATCCCGATCCCGATCCCGGCGCAGGCCCAGGCTCCGGCCCAGGCTCCGCAGCAGTACGCCGACCCCGCCGCCCAGCAGCAGTACGCGAACCCCGCCTACGGCGGCTACCAGCAGCAGGACGCGTACGCCTACCAGCAGCAGGACCCGTACGCGTACCAGCAGGCCCAGCAGCCGGTCTACGACCCCGCCGGCTACGACCCGAACTACAGCCAGGGCTACGGGCAGAACTACGACCAGGCGGCGCAGGACTGGCAGCAGCACCCCGACGCCCAGGCGCAGCAGCAGCCCCAGCAGCACTCCCACCAGCAGCAGGCGCAGGACCCGCAGGCCGCTCTCGACGAGACCAGCCTCTTCGACACCAGCATGATCGACCTGGAGCAGCTGCGCCGGTACGAGCAGGGCCGCTGAACCCGGGCAGTGCGGCCCAGGGCCCCCGGATGGTCCGCGTACGGCCGGATTGGGTCAACGGCGGCCGGTCAAGTATCCTGGTTCTTCGGTCGCGTGATGTCCGCGATCCGGCCGCCCGCCTCGTACGCGACATGGCGGCCCACTCCACGATTCGAAAGCAGGAACAGCCCTGAACGCCCGCCTCGACCCCCGCAACCCCCTCGTGTTCGACACACACGAGCTGGGTCGGCGTCCCGGCGCGCTCAAGCGGCTGACCCGCTCCGCGGCGGCGCCCAAGGACTTCGGCATCGACGGAGTCATCGGAGTGCCGGAAGGCGCCCCGGTGGAGCTCAGGATCCGCCTCGAATCGGTCATGGAGGGTGCGCTCGTCACAGGCACCGCCCGTGCGACCGCCGAGGGGGAGTGCGTAAGGTGTCTGGAGCCGGTGCGCCAAGACGTGGCAGCGGACTTCCAGGAGATGTTCTCGTACCCTGACGCCGACGACCGGGGCCGCAGCAAGCAGGCGGAACCGGCCGACGACGCCGAGGACGACGAGGACAGGCTCTTCATCGAGGACGGACTTTTCGACCTCGAACCTGTGCTGCGCGATGCGGTGGTGCTCGCACTGCCGATGCAGCCGGTGTGCCGGGAGACCTGTGCCGGCCTGTGCTCCGAATGCGGAATCAGGCTGGACGAGAACCCGGACCATCACCACGACGCCGTCGACATTCGGTGGGCGTCACTGCAAGGACTCGCCGAAACCATCACGGACGGCGAGAAGGACAACATGGGCGGCGCCGACGAAGGCGCCGACGAGAAGCAGGAGAAGTAGCCGTGGCTGTTCCGAAGCGGAAGATGTCGCGCAGCAACACGCGCCACCGCCGGTCGCAGTGGAAGGCTGCGGTCCCCACCCTGGTTTCGTGTGAGCGTTGCCAGGAGCCGAAGCTCCAGCACATCGCGTGCCCGAGCTGCGGCACCTACAACAAGCGCCAGGTCCTCGAGGTCTGAGCGGCTGGTGAGAGGCTCGATGTCTGAACTGTCCAATGCCAAGAAGGCAGACAACGTCAGCACAGCCTCGTCCCACACGCTTCTGGAAGGGCGGCTCGGCTATCAGCTGGAGTCCGCCCTTCTGGTGCGTGCGCTGACCCATCGCTCGTTCGCGTACGAGAACGGCGGTCTGCCCACCAACGAACGGCTCGAATTCCTCGGGGATTCGGTGCTCGGACTGGTGGTCACCGACACGCTGTACCGCATCCACCCCGACCTGCCCGAAGGCCAACTGGCCAAGTTGCGGGCCGCGGTGGTCAACTCGCGTGCGCTGGCACAAGTGGGACGCGGCCTCGAACTCGGCTCCTTCATCCGGCTCGGCCGTGGTGAAGAGGGCACGGGAGGCCGGGACAAGGCGTCCATCCTCGCCGACACCCTTGAAGCGGTGATCGGCGCGGTCTATCTCGATCAGGGCCTCGACGTGGCGTCCGAGCTGGTACACCGGCTCTTCGACCCGCTCATCGAGAAGTCCTCCAACCTCGGTGCCGGTCTGGACTGGAAGACCAGTCTGCAGGAACTGACCGCGGCGGAGAGTCTCGGCGTACCCGAGTATCTCGTCACGGAGACCGGCCCGGATCACGAGAAGACCTTCACCGCTGCCGCCCGCGTCGGTGGTGTCTCGTACGGCACCGGCACCGGCCGCAGCAAGAAGGAAGCGGAACAGCAGGCGGCGGAGACCGCGTGGCGGTCCATCCGCGCGGACGCGGACGAACGGGTGGCGGCGGCGAAAGCCGCGGTCGGCCCCGACTCCGGGGCGGAGGCCGAGGCCGAGGCCGAGGTCGACTCCGAGGCCGACGTCGAAGTTGAAGAGGTCGCCGACACCTCTTCGGTGCCGACTTCGGAATCCGCCGACGCGGCCAAGTCCTGAGCCGAGCTGTTCGGTTCCCTTCCCGGTGCGCCCCTTGTGTCGATACGACACGAGGGGCGCAGCTCGTCCCCAACTTCCGCCCCGTCTTCGGCCAGTTGACCCGAAGCCGCCGACCCGCCGCCCCCTGAAGGAGCACCGTGCCCGAGCTGCCCGAGGTCGAAGTCGTACGGCGCGGACTCGAACGCTGGGTCGCGGGGCGGACGGTGGCCGACACACAGGTGCTGCACCCCCGCGCCGTACGGCGCCACCTTGCCGGCGGTGAGGACTTCGCCGCCCGCCTCAAGGGGCACCGTGTCGGCGTCGCCCGCCGCCGTGGCAAGTACCTCTGGCTGCCGCTCGCCGACACGGACGCTTCGATCCTCGGGCACCTCGGAATGAGCGGCCAGCTCCTCGTGCAGCCGGAATCGGCCCCGGACGAGAAGCACCTGCGGATCCGTATCCGGTTCGACGACGACCTCGGCACCGAGCTCCGCTTCGTCGACCAGCGCACCTTCGGGGGGCTGTCACTGCACGAGAACACCCCCGACGGACTGCCCGACGTCATCGCCCACATCGCGCGCGACCCGCTCGACCCGGCGTTCGACGACGACGCCTTCCACGCCGCGCTGCGGCTGCGCCGTACGACGATCAAGCGCGCGCTGCTCGACCAGTCCCTCATCAGCGGTGTCGGCAACATCTACGCGGACGAGGCGCTGTGGCGCGCCAAGCTCCACTACGACCGGCCGACGGCCTCGCTGCCCCGTCCCCGCTCGGTCGAACTCCTGGGCCACGTCCGGGACGTGATGAACGCCGCGCTCGCGGTCGGCGGCACCAGCTTCGACAGCCTCTACGTCAACGTGAACGGCGAATCGGGCTACTTCGACCGGTCACTGGACGCGTACGGCCGCGAGGGCGAACCGTGCCGCCGCTGCGGCACCCCGATCCGCCGCCGCCCCTGGATGAACCGGTCGAGCTACTTTTGCCCCCACTGCCAACGCCCGCCCCGCGCCGCACCGTGACACCGCCCCGTACGGGCGCCCGTACCCGTACCGGCGCCCGTGGCACGGGCAAGGCCCGCGACGTGATGCTGTCGCGGGCCTTGCCCGTGCCACGGGCGCGAGAGTGGTCGGTCGCGGATCAGAAGCCGAAGTCCTGCGTCCACCACGGGCCGCCCTCGGCGAAGTGGGCGCCGATGCCGATGGTCTTGTAGTCGCAGTTCAGGATGTTCTCGCGGTGGCCCTCGCTGGCCATCCAGGAGACCATCACCGCCTGGGCGTCGGCCTGGCCCCGGGCGATGTTCTCGCCGCCCAGATTCGTGACGCCCGCCTGGTCGGCGCGGTCCCAGGGGGTGTCGCCGTCCGGGTCGGTGTGGTCGAAGAAGCCGCGGTCCGCCATGTCCTTGCTGAACGCCTCGGCCAGACCGTTCAGCGACTTGTCGGCGCGCAGTGGCTGACAGCCAGCCTTCGCCCGCTCCTCGTTGACCAGCGCGAGGACTTCGGACTCGGCGGTCGACGGGGCGACGGTGGGCGCGGCCGGTGTCCGGGGCGGCGTGACGCGGTCCCTGGTCTTCTCGGGCGCCGGCGCGCTGCTGGACGGCTTCGTGCTCGTCCCCTCGCTCCGGCTCCGCGGCGGATCGCTCTCCGGCGTCTTCGCCGGCTTCGACGGGCTCTCGGAGGCGGACGGCTTGTCCGGCGTCGATGAGGCGGACTTCGACGGCTCCTTCGGCCGGTCGGCGCCGGGGCTCGACGGCGTGGCGGCCTCGCCGGTCGGCTCGGCGGTCGAGCCGCCCTGCTGCTGGAGCTCGGGCGCGCCCGCGGTGCGGACCTGCTCGCCCGGGAGATTGCCACCGCTGACCGTGTACTGATCCCCACCGGGCAGCAGACCGGATGCCACGGCCACGGCGCCCATGGCCATCGCGGCGGAAGCGCCGAGCAGTCCGGTACGTACGGGGGCGGCGATGCCCTTCTTGCGACCTCGGCCCCTGCCCCGGTGCCGACCTGCCGCACCGGCCGCGTGGTCCTCAGCGGCGGGTTCGCCGGCCGAGCGACTATGGCGTCCCATCTGCTGTGCCTTCCTCGATGTGCTCAGGTGCGCGTGATTGCTCCCGCACCGCTCGTCACGACAGCGCGTCTCACCCATTCGGGTGAGCCCTATTTCGACGGGACTGTACGCCAAGCGGGGTGGGGGCGAAGTGCTCACCGGGGTATTGGCCCATTAGCTTGCACCCATGAACGAAGATGTACGGATCACCGTTTGGGTGCGCGGTCGCGTACAGGGAGTTGGCTTCCGCTGGTTCACCAGGGCAAACGCTCTGGAGATCGGGGACCTCACGGGCTTCGCCCTCAATCTCGACGACGGCAGGGTGCAGATCGTCGCCGAAGGACCGCGTGATAATTGCCACCGTTTGCTGGAGTGGCTCGGTTCCGACGACACGCCCGGCCGTGTTGACGGAGTCACTGAGATTTGGGGCACACCGCGCGGTGGATACGACACCTTCGCCATCCGGTGATCATGACCGACGGCGTGCTGTCGCGAAGCGCTCCGACTGATCTTGATCATTCGCGGTCGATCTTGAACGGGTCGAGGGATGCCGGGACGCGTCCGACGGTGTGGCGTCCGGCCTGCCCTTATGTCTCAGGCATGTGCTTCTGGCGAGAATCCACCGATGGTTGCCAAGAACGGGCTCTCATGCCAAGCTGCCGCGTTAACAATGATCTCCACGCCCTCCGGGGCCGCAGGAGAGGCGCCGCCGCACCCCACGCGGAAGTGCGCCCCTGGGCCGCCCGGCGATGACGGGCTGTGATCGTGTTGACCGTCAAACTTTTTGGTGAGACCCTGGAATCCCCGCGCACCTTGGCTGTTTGGCAGTAGTAATCACAGTGCGGAAGAACCTCTGCCAGGCAGTGCGGGTGCGGAAATCCCTCAGACCCACACCGCTTCGGTCGGTCACTCAGTGTGGAGGCCCATCCATCATGGCAAAGGCGCTTCTCGGTTACGTCGGCGGTTCTGACCCGCGACTCCTCGCCGAGATGCGACGGCTTCAGCAGCGCGTCCAGGACCTCGAATCCGAGCTTGTACGGATCCAGTCCGAGAATGACGCGTTGAGCGCTGCCGCCGCACAGCACCATGGCGATTCGCCGTTCGACGGCATCGACCTCGATGTACCCCAGGCGGAGCCCGCGCTCACCTGACAGCAGCCCCCGTCGGGGTCAGGTGAGAAACACTCTCGCAAGAACATGCAAGGGACGCTTCGGCGTCCCTTCTTTCTTTCCCCCCACCCCTGAAACCGGTTCTTCTCACGTCTGATGTGCCCTGCTCATTCGGCGGTGAAACCGCCGACGGGTGATGTGAGGAAGGTAGAGTCCGGCGGCGTGCACCTCAAGGCCATGACCCTGCGCGGGTTCAAATCCTTCGCCTCCGCCACGACGCTGCGGTTCGAGCCCGGCATCACGTGCGTCGTGGGTCCGAACGGCTCGGGTAAGTCCAATGTCGTGGACGCGCTTTCCTGGGTCATGGGCGAGCAGGGGGCCAAGTCGCTTCGCGGCGGCAAGATGGAAGACGTGATCTTCGCCGGGACAACCGGCCGGCCGCCGCTGGGGCGCGCCGAAGTCTCTCTGACCATCGACAATTCCGATGGTGCGCTCCCCATCGACTATGCCGAAGTCACCATTACGCGGATCATGTTCCGCAACGGCGGCAGCGAATACCAGCTCAACGGTGACACCTGCCGGCTGCTCGACATCCAGGAACTGCTTTCCGACTCCGGTATCGGCCGCGAGATGCATGTCATCGTCGGCCAGGGGCAACTCGATTCCGTCCTGCACGCCGATCCGATGGGGCGCAGGGCATTCATCGAAGAGGCCGCGGGCGTTCTCAAGCACCGTAAGCGCAAGGAGAAGGCGCTGCGGAAGCTGGACGCGATGCAGGCCAACCTCGCGCGCGTACAGGACCTGACCGACGAACTGCGCCGACAGCTCAAGCCGTTGGGGCGACAGGCCGCGGTGGCGCGGCGGGCCGCGGTCATCCAGGCGGATCTGCGCGACGCGCGGCTGCGCCTGCTCGCCGACGATCTCGTGAAGCTGCGCGGCGCCCTCCGTACGGAGGTTGCCGACGAGGCGGCGCTCAAGCAGCGCAAGGAGGAGGCGGAGCTCCGCCTCGGGAAAGCGCTGGCCCGCGAGGCGGAGCTGGAGGACGAGGTACGGCGGCTGGCGCCGCGGCTGCAACGCGCCCAGCAGACCTGGTACGAACTCTCGCAGCTCGCCGAGCGGGTACGGGGCACCATCTCGCTGGCCGACGCCCGGGTGAAGAGTGCCACCGCCACGCCGGAGGACGAACGGCGCGGGCGGGACCCCGAGGACATGGAGCGCGAGGCCGCCCGCATCCGTGAGCAGGAGGCCGAGTTGGAGGCCGCCCTCGAAGCGGCGGAGCGCGCCCTGGAGGACACCGTCGCGCACCGCTCCGACCTTGAGCGTGACCTCGCGGCGGAGGAACGCCGCCTCAAGGACGTGGCGCGCGCGATCGCCGACCGGCGCGAAGGACTTGCCCGGTTGAACGGGCAGGTGAACGCCGCCCGCGGCCGTGCAGCGTCGGCGCGGGCCGAGATCGGCCGGCTCGCGGAAGCGCGTGACGGGGCGCGACAGCGCGCCGTCGCCGCCCAGGAGGAGTACGAACAGCTCAAGGCCGAGGTCGACGGCCTGGACGCCGACGACCACGAACTGGGCGAGCGGCACGACGATGCCAAGCGGGCGCTGGCCGAGGCGGAGGGCGCGCTGACGGCCGCGCGAGAGGCGACCACGGCCGCCGAACGCGAGCGCGCCGCCCTCTCCGCCCGCCACGACGCGCTCGCCCTCGGGCTGCGCCGCAAGGACGGCACCGGTGCGCTGCTGGGCGCGCGGGACCGTCTCTCCGGCCTGCTGGGTCCCGCCGCCGAACTGCTGACCGTCACCCCGGGCTTCGAGGTCCCCGTGGCGGCGGCGCTCGGTGCGGCGGCCGACGCGATCGCTGTGACCGACGCGACGACGGCGGCGGAGGCGATCCGCTTCCTCCGTAAGGAGGACGGGGGGCGGGCCTCCCTGCTGCTCGGCGGCGAACCGCCGCCCGCGCGGCCGACCGGCGTACCGGGGCAGGCCATGCCGCCGGGGGGACCCCCGCAGGATGGGGCCGGGGGGCACGGTGGCGCCGGCGGCGGTGCCCCCGCTCCGTCC
>NZ_JARJHW010000184.1:0-14342 GCF_040560175.1 Streptomyces panacea | reverse complement strand
CGCTTCCAGCCTGGCCGGGAGGGTGGGGCGGTCGCCGGAGCGGCACTGGGTGAGCAGTCGGTGGCGGATGCTCTCCGGCAGCAGCGGACAGGCGGGCGGGGGCGGCGCGGCGCTGTCCGGGGCGCTCAACCGCCGGGCCTGGGCGCGCCAGTGCCTGGCGTCGCTGAATTCGGCGCGCCGTCCGTGAGCGAGGGAGAGGCAGAAGGCGGCGGTCCGGTTGCCGCCGCCCGCGGCGAACTGCCACCAGAACTGGGCCCCGTCGTGATCCCGGGTCAGATGGAGCAGCGCGGCGAAGACGACCGCGCCCTCGGGGTCGGGCCGGTCGTCATCGGCCAGACGTGCCAGGGCGGTCGCCGCCTGAGGGCTGTCGACGATGAGGGCGACCGCGAGGTCGAGATCGCGTGCGGCCTGCTCGTGCGCGGCGGCGGAGCGCGGGACTTCGGGGGCGGAGCGGGGGCCGGGTACGGAGTCGGAGTCGGGTACGGAGCCGGCGCAGGGTCCGAGGCCGGGACCGGGTGAGCCGGCCTTGGCGTTGACGCGTCGCCGGGCGGCTTCGGTGTCGTAGTCGGCGTAGGTGTCGGCGAGGACCTCTGCCTGGTCCAGCAGGTCTCTGATGGAGGCGGGGTCGTTGGTACGCACGTCTACTCTTCCGTCTCGGCCGGGTCGATGTCCACGTTCAGCTCGCGCGCCAGGCGTCGGCGTGCGTGCCGTACGTGGGAGCGTACGGTGGCGAGTTCGATGCCCAGGTACTCCGCGACGTGCTCCTCGTCGTCGCCCAGGACGAAGCGCAGCACTATGACGTCGTACTGACGCTCGGGCAGGCCCGCGATGGCCCCGTACAGGCCGAGTTCGCCCTCCAGGACGGCGAACTCGTCGCGCGCCTCGTCCTCGTGCCGGAGGAGTTTCCCGATGGCCGCGTGGAAGGCCGCCGTGCCCACCAGGAGCGGTCGCTGTCCGCGCTCGTCCAGCCAGCGGTGGACCTCTTCCTTCAGCAGCGACCACGCGTACCGGGACACCGACTCCTGGGCCAGTACGTACTTCCAGTCGCGCTTGAGGCGCGCGCAGGCGGTGTCCACCACGGTCTCGGCCGCCGGGCGGCTGCCGACCTGGGTGTGGGCGTAACGCATCCACAGCCGGCGGTGGTGGTCGTGGAAGGCGTCGAAGGTCAGTCCCAGCCTTCCCTGCCGGGCGTCCCGCGCGTCCCGGGGCTGGTTCGCGTCAACACCGCGTGCCTCGGGAGAAGGAGCAACCATCACGTCGTATCGGTCCTTACGTCGACCCGCGAGGATCCGAACGGCGGCTCCCCCCACCACCACAACTTCCGGATCGAGTTCCACACATGTCCTTGGGTGTCCGCTCGCCGCGCGGCACCACGGCGGAGGGCGTCGGGCGGAGACTTCGCGTCTCGGTCGTCAGCCAACCGGAGGATGGCCTTTCTTCGCAGCCCATCCCCCAACTTCCTTCACTGGCAGCAATAGTATGACTACTGAGGCGGTCGGGGGGTGGACTTGGCGTCATATCCCGGCGGTCGTCCCATGCGGGCGGTGGGAAGTGAACCGCGGTGACCAGGAGGCGCGTCGGCACGGCGCGCACCCGGCCCGATCGAATACCGGCGAACCCCTGGGGGCGTGGCATGGCGGACAACGGCACGGTGGACCTGAAGCTGGATCAGGCGCATTCGGCCCGCATGTACGACTACTACCTCGGCGGCACCACGAACTTCCCCGCCGACCGGGAGGCCGCCGGCAGAGCCCTCGCCGCCTTCCCCTCCATCCTGGCCACCGCGCGTATCAACCGGCGCTTCCTGCGCCGCTCCACGCGGTTCCTCGCGGAGCGGGGCATGACGCAGTTCTTCGACATCGGCACCGGCATCCCCACCTCCCCCAACCTCCACGAGGTCGCCCAGGAGGTCACCCCCTCGGCCCGCGTCGTCTACACCGACAACGACCCGATCGTCCTCGCCCATGCCCGGGCACTGCTCCACAGCCACTCCGACGGCCACACCGCGTACGCCCACGCCGATGTCACCGACCCCGTCGAACTCCTGGCGACACCGGAGATATCGGGCACGCTCGACTTCACCCGGCCCATCGCGCTGAGCCTCAACGCCCTGCTCCACTTCATCACCGACGACCGCGTCGACGGCGGCGCCCACGGCATCGTCGAACACCTCAAAGCAGCGCTCCCCTCGGGAAGCACCCTCACCATCACCCATGTCACCCCCGACTTCGACCCGGAGGGAATCGCCCGCCTCACCGGTGCGTACCGGGCCGCCGGCACCCCCGGACAGGCTCGCCCCCACGCGGACATCGCCCGCCTCTTCGACGGCTGGGAACTCCTCGACCCGGGCGTCGTCCCCACCCAGCGGTGGCGCCCCACCCTCGAAGACCAGGCGGAGAACGTCACGGACGCGGAAGCCGCCTGCTACGCGGGAATCGCCCGTAAACCCTGACCGGGAACGCCGGCGCCCCAGGGACGGGCGGGGCGCATCGCCTCCGGTGCGCCGGAGCACTCCTCGAACCGGGCCGCTCACCTCCCCGGCCGGCACCAACCGCGTGCTGGCCGGTAGAGAGCTATGCGCGGCAGGGCACCCGCCTCTACCGTCGGGGCACCGTCGCGAGCCCGCCCACCCCCGGACCGGGCGACCCGTCCCAACTCCCCGCCCAGGAGGCTCCATGTCACCCCCCACCAACCGTCGTTCCAGAAGCAGGCTCGCCGTCCTGGCGATCGTCGCGGCCCTGGGAGCCGCCTCGTTCACCGCCCCTCCCCCGGCCCTCGCCTCCGGCAGCACAGCCGGCGAATCGGCCGACAGCGCGGCCGCCGAGGCGGACTACCTCGTCGGGCGCGGCATCGCCGACGTCACGGGCGAAGCCGCCGAGACCGGGATGATGGGCTATTCGAGCTTCGACCAGAAGACGTCCGGCATCCACCAGCGGCAGCGGTCACGCGCGTTCGTCGTCGCCGACCGGTCGACCGGCAAGCGCGTGGTGTACGTCAACGCCGACCTGGCGATGATCTTCCAGTCCGTGCGGCAGGGCGTCATCTCACGCCTCAAGGAGCGCTACGGCAGCCTGTACGGCGACGAGAACGTGCTGCTGTCCGCCACCCACACCCACTCGGGGCCGGGCGGCTACTCGCACGACGTCGCGTACAACCTCTCCGTGCTCGGCTTCCAGAGCGGCACCTACCGGGCCATCGTCGACGGCATGGTCGAGTCCGTCGTCAAGGCTCATGAGGATCTGAAGCCCGGCACCATCAGTCTGGGCACCGGCACGCTCACCAACGCCAGTGTCAACCGCTCCCGGACCGCCTTCGACCGCAATCCGGCGGCCGACCGGGCTGCCTTCCCCGGCGGCATCGACCCGGCCATGACCGTGCTGCGTTTCCGGCAGGGCGACAAGGACGCGGGCGCGATCAGCTGGTTCGCCACCCACAACACCTCGATCACCGGCAAGAACACGCTCATCAGCCCCGACAACAAGGGCTACGCCTCCTACGCCTGGGAGCACGACCTGGAGGGGGTGCGCTATCTCGACAACACCCCGGGATTCGTCGCCGCCTTCCCCAACACCAACGCCGGCGACATGTCTCCCAACCTCAACCTGAAGCCGGGATCCGGCCCGACCGAGAACGAGTTCGAGAACGCGCGCGTCATCGGTGAACGCCAGCTCGACAAGGCCCGCTCGATCTACCAGAACGCGAAGCCCGTCAGCGGCGGTGTCGACTCCCGGCTCAGTTACGTCGACATGGAGAACGTGACGGTGAAGGGGGCGTACACCCCGGACGGGCAGGAGCACCGCACCTGCCCCGCCGTCGTGGGCGCGTCCACACTCGCGGGCAGCGTCGAGGACGGTCCGGCGATCCCCGGCTTCGAGGAGGGCATGCGCACCCCCGTCGCCTCCATCATCGAGGCGCTGAACATCGACACCCCGGCCTGGCTCGCGACCTGCCAGTACCCGAAGGCGAGCCTGGTCCCCACGGGCCTGCTGAGCAACGTGTACCCCGTCACCCCGAAGATCCTGCCCCTGCAGATCATGAAGATCGGCGAGCTCCATCTCGTCGCGGGACCGGGCGAGTTCACCATCACCTCCGGACTGCGGGTCCGCCGCACCGTGGCGGCGCAGCTCGGTGTGCCGCTCGACCGGGTGCTGCTCCAGGGGTACGCCAACTCCTACAGCCAGTACGTGACGACACCGGAGGAGTACGACAGCCAGCAGTACGAGGGCGGTTCCACCCTCTACGGCCGCTACACGCTGCCCGCCTATCAGCAGGAGTACGCGCGGGTCGCGGCGTCCCTGCGTGACGGCACCGCGGTCGAGCGGGGCACGGCGCCGCCGGACGAGTCGGGCCGGCAGTTCAACTTCCAGACGGGTGTCGTGTACGACAACCCGCCCCCCGGCAGCGCGTTCGGTTCCGTTCTGACCCCGCCGGACCCGTCGTACGCTCGCGGCCGGACCGCGACCGTCGAGTTCGCCACCGGACACCCGAAGAACAACCTCCGCCGGGGTGGCACCTTCCTGGAGGTGCAGCGGCTGGTCGACGGGGCATGGGCGCGCGTGCTGGACGACGGTGACTGGCGGACGAAGTACCGGTGGACGCGGATCAACGGTCTCACCGGCACGTCGAAGGCCACCATCACCTGGGACATCGGCGCGGACACCGTTCCGGGTACGTACCGGGTCGTGCACCACGGCGACTCGAAGAACCTCCTCGGAAAGATCACGCCGTTCACGGGGACGTCTCCCGCGTTCACGGTGAACTGAGAGCCCGGACACCCCGGACACCCCCGGACTCCCGGGCGGCCGGGCCTGCGGCGTACTTCCGCCGTCGGCCCGGCCGTCGCGCGCGGATAGCCCGTTCGGCCGCCGCGCGGCCCCATCGCCCGCGATGAGAGCGGCCCCGGCGCCCGCCGCCCGCATGATGGGGCGGTGATCAGTGTCCTGTTCGCCGTACTGACCGCCATCAGCAACGGCTCGGCCTCCGTGCTCCAGCGGCGCGCCGCGTCCGCGGTGCCCGACTCCGAATCCCTCAGCCTGGCGCTGATCGGGCATCTGCTCCGGCAACGCGTCTGGCTGGCCGGTATCGCGCTGGTGATCGTGGCCGCGGTCTGCCAGGCGGTGGCGCTCGCGACCGGGCCCATCGCCGTCGTACAGCCGATCTTCGTCATCGAGCTGCCCATGACACTGCTGATCGCGAGCTACGTCTTCCGTTCCCGGCTGCCGCGCACCGCCTGGTACGGCGTGGCCGCGGTGACCCTCGGTCTGGCGGTGGGCCTCGGTTCGGCCGCGCCCACCGGCGGCAGTGAGACCGTGGCCGGTCTCTCCTGGGTCCCGGCACTGATCGTCACCGGGATCTTCGAGGCGCTGCTGATCGCCGCCGCGCGCCGGACCCGGAAGAACACGCGCGCCGCGCTGCTGGGACTCGCGGCCGCCTGCGCGTACGCCCTGACCGCCGCACTCCTCAAGGACGCCGTGGCCAGGCTCGACGCGGGGGCGGGGATCGCGACGTTCTTCGCCTCCTGGCAGCTGTACGCCACAGCCGTCGCCGGGATCGGCGCGCTGTTCCTCCTTCAGAGCGCCCTCCAGGCCGGCTCCCTGGTCGCGTCGCAGCCGATGCTGACGCTCGGTGACGCGCTGATCAGCATCACCTACGGCGTGACGCTGTTCGGCGAGAGCGTACGCACCGGCTGGTGGCTGCTGCCCGAACTCATCGCGGTCGCCCTGATCACCGCCGGCTGCCTCGAACTGGCCCGCTCCCCCCTGGCAGGCGGCACCTCCCCGCCCGAGCCCCGCACCCACTGACACCCCGCCGAGGTCCGAACGGTCCGGCCCCGGGCTCCTGTCCGGGGGGGGCGTAGACCTGGCTGTCGGGGAGCGCGTCCTTCGCGGCACCCCGCCGACAGCAGCGCCGTCGCTCCCATCGGTACCGGTCACCACGGTCCGGTGGCCGCCCGGGCGGTGAGCCCGACGCCGACCAGCAGGACGAGGCTTGAGGTCGCCACCGGGCCCCAACGGGCCAGTCTCCGCAGCCCCTTCCACCGGGTGGCCGCCACGGCGCGCGTGCTCCGCTCGACGTGGTCGCGCAGGCGGACCAGCAGCAGTCCGGCGAGGGTGAGCGTCCCGGCCATGCCGAGTCCGTAGCCGAGGACGAGGAGCACGCCGAAAGCGGTACGGCCCAGGGCCACGGCGCCGAGCAGGACGACCAGAGCCGACGGACTGGGGACGAGGCCGCCCGCGATGCCCATGCCGATGAGCCCACCACGGGTCGGGGCGGCGGGGTCCGTGTGCGTGTGGGTGTGGGTGAGCGGTTCGGTCTGGACGGGGGCGAGTACGGCGACGGCGGACGAACCGTCACCGAGCGGCTGCGGGTGCGGGTGCGGGTGCGGGTGATGGTGACCGTGACCGTGCTCCCCATGAGCGTGTTCGTGAGGCCCATGCCCGTGATGATGATGGTGGTGGTGGCCGTGAGTGGGCCCGCCCCGTACGGCGGAGCGCAGCAGCCAAAGCCCGATGCCCGTCACCAGCAGCCCGCTGGCCAGTCCGAGCCAGGTCAGCACGGTCTCGCCGGCGAGCGTCGTGGCGACCGGCAGCAGGAGCCCGAGGACGAGCACCCCGGCGGTATGGGTGAGGGTGACGGTCGCGCCGACGGTCACCGCGTCGCGCGGAGTGCCGCGCCGGCCCGCCAGATAGGCGGCCATGATGGTCTTTCCGTGGCCGGGCATGGCCGCGTGCGAGGCGCCGAGGACCACGGCGAGGAGCAGCGCCAACAGCCCTACCGGGACGGTGAGTTCGCGCGTACCGACGAGTGAGTCGAAGACGCCGGACAGCTTGTCCAGCGCGGCCGTGACGGGACCGGGGAGCACCTGCGCGCCGGGCAGCGCGGCGGCCCCCGCTGCCCCCTCGCCCGACCCGTCCGGCCCGCCCGGTTCCGTGCGCAGCTCGGCCGACCGCTGATCGAGCGGTGACGCCAGCGGGTCGGTCGGATACCGGCGCAGTTCGTCGGTGGCGGACGCCGCGGGCACGTCGCTCGCCTTCAGCGTGACGCCGCTGCCCCGCGCGGTGATCTCCTGCCAGCCGATCCGGCGGCTGTCGTAGGCGGTGCGTACCGTGACATCCGCCGCGCGCCGCAGATCCGCCGGGGCGGTGAGCGCGCAGCGGAGCCGGCTCGTACGGAGCCCGGCCTCGCCGGGGTGGTGGCTGAAGCCGCTGTCGCGGACGGTGAAGTCGAGCGCCGTACGGCCGTTCATGACCCGCAGTCCGCGGGCGGCGCTCGCGCAGGCCGTACGCGCGTAGGCCCGCGCCTCGGCGGCGTTCACGGCGCCGCTGCCGTCGATGTCGACGCCCGGCAGTTCCTGCGCGGCGGCGATCTCGGCGCGGTCGACCACGAGGAGGGCGTCGACGCGGTCGGTGTGGAGCGTGAGACCGGTGTGATGGTTGACCGTGAAGTTGCCGAGCGGGTGCGCGGAGGCGGCGGGCGCGGTCGCGCCCCCGGCGACGGCCGCGGCGGTCAGCAGGAGCCCGGCCGCGAGTGTGCGGCGCGATGTGAGGTTCATGAAGCGCCCTCGCTCCGGCCCAGGATCCGGTTGAGGGCGGTACGGGCGCGCGGTGCGTGCAGCGGGTGGAAGTACGGGTCGACGGCCAGGGCCTGTTCGAGGTCCTGGCGCGCCGCCGACGTGTCCCCGAGCGCGTCGTGGATCATCGCGCGGTGGTAGTGGGAGAGCGCGCCGCGCGTCCCGAGGGCGAGGGCGCGGTCGGCGTACGGCAGGGCTTCCGCGTCCCGCCCCGCCCGGTGCAACGCCCAGGCGTAGGCGTCCTGTACGGCGATGAACGGCCGGGCCTCGACGGCCGCGCGCCCCATCGTGACGGCCCGCGCGGCGTCGCCGTGATCGGCCTCGAAGAGGATCGCGTCCGTGTCGGCGGGGGCTCCGCCGGCCCGCCGCACCTGTTCCTGCGCGCGCAGGACGGCGTACTGCGTACGGGCCTCCGCGTCCCGCCCGAGGGACTGCTGGAGTTCGCCGAGGCCGAGGACGTACTGCGGAAGTGGGACGATCGCGACGGCCGTCGTGTAGTCCGCGACGGCCTGCCGGTCGTGGCCGAGCGCGGCGTGCGCGCGGGCCCGCGCCTCCAGCAGCGGCGCGTCGTCGCGGGCGCCGCGAAGACCGGCGGACGCCTCCCGCAGCGCGGTCCCGGCATCGCCCGACTCCTGTGCGAGCGTGGCGAGATGGAGCCGGGCGAAGGCCCGGTCGGACGGTGATGCCGCGTCGTCCAGAGCGCGCTTCATGAGAGCGCGGGCGCGCGGGACGTCGCCGCGCAGCTCCCAGGTGTAGGAGGCGCGGGCGAGCGAGGAGGTGTCGGGGCGCAGGTCGGTCATGCGCTGTACGGCGCGGTACGACTCCTCGTACCGCCCGAGTTGCGTGTACGCGTCGGCGAGCACCCCCTGCGCGGCGGCGTTCGACGAGTTGGTCGCGGCGGCCCTGCGACCCCAGGTCAGCGCGGTGGCGAAGTCGTGCCGCGCGGCGGCGAGCGCGCCCATGCCGGTCTCGGCCTGGTAGTTGTCACGCGGCTGGACCTTCAGCGACCTGCGGAGCGCGGACTCGGCCTTGGCGTAGAGGGCGGGATCCGCGGTGGTACGGCCCTGCTGGACGTACGCCATGCCCAACTGCGCCCAGCCGACGGGGTTCTCCGGCAGTCTGCGCAGGTCTGCTCGGAGTGCGGCGATCGATCCGCGCGGTGAACTCGCCCCGGGCCGCTCGTCCTTGGCGGTGTCGGGGTCCTGGTTCGGTGGCGAGAGCCCGATCGTGCCCGCGAGGAACAGCGCGGTGCCCAGGGCCACGGTGACGGCGGCGGCGCGCAGCTTTCTGCGTCCGGGGGGACGGGAGTTCGGGTCGGTGGCCGGATCAGCGGCCCGATCGGCGGCGGGATCAACGGCCGGATCGGCGGCGGGATCGGGGGTGCCGGTCTGCTGGGGCACGGTCCTCCTCGCGGAGCGCGTACAGATGTGGGGTGGGGTCCTGTGTCTGTGCGTGCGCGGTGTCGCGCTTGGCGGCCGGGCGGGGGCGGGGCCCCCCGTCCGGCCAGAGGTGGACCGGTGGTCGGCCGGTCATCCTTCGGTCAGTCGGTGCGTCGGTACATCAGGGCGGCGCCGCGGCGTACGGGCGCGGCGTCGCTGTGCGGGCTGTTCAGCCCGCGTCGGTGTTCCTGCGGCGCCACAGGCGGAAGCCGCCGGTGCCGAGCAGCAGTGCGCCCACGCCGCCGACAGCCGCGGCGTCGGTGGGGTCCAGCGAGTTGGACGCCTGGCCGGCGTCGGCCGCGCGGTTCTTCGCGCCCGACTTCGTGGTGCTCGGGAGCGCCAGGTACGGGAAAGTCTTCCCGAAGCGGACGTCGTTGGTGTCGACCTTGTCGCCCGCGGCCAGCGCGGGGACAAGCTTGCCGGTCTGCGCGGCGCCCTCGACGGCCTGGAGCGAGATGTCGATCGCGTCGTCGGCCAGCCGGCGTCCGTTGGGGAAGCCGGCCAGGTCACCGGCGAGCACACCGAGCCGCTGCGGCTTCTTGGCGGGCGCGACGCCCATGTTCAGCCGGAGTTCCTCGGCCGGGAAGATCCGGCCCGGGTCGGCGTCCTTGTTGAGCCGGTGCGCGTTCAGATCGGACTTGATCGGCCCGCACGCCTTGCAGATACCGGTCAGATAGATCTCGGCGAGGTCGTTTCGGGGCGTCTTGGGCGCGGGGATCCCGTACACCCGCTGGATCAGCTTCGGCAGGATCGGGTGGTAGACCTTGTCCACCACGGGCTGCACGGTCCGGTCCTGGTCCGGCGAGATCGAGTTGAAGGCGTCCTTGTACTTGAGCGGTACGACGACCTCGTTGACCAGCGGGTTGCCCAGGCGCGAGACCTGCCGGAGGTTGTCGCGGGTCTTCTTCCCGCCCCCCATGACGTCCGCACCCTCGCGGTCCGTGGTGGACCACACGCCGACGACGGGATTACGGGTCGCGTCGCCGCGCAGCGCCAGGAACTTCTTGGGCACCTGGAGGGCGACCGAGTTGACGTTGTAGCCGGCGAGGGTGTCCTGGCCGCGCTCGCTGAGGTCACCGCCGTACAGCAGGTCGAAGACTCGCAGATCGGCGAAGAACGGGTCCTCGGCCTGGCCCGCGAACGCCTTCGCGCCGCCGGGCACCTGGCGTACGGCCTGGGCGCGCAGGGCGCCGTAGTCGGGCATCGACGCCCTGCCGACGCGGGACGGCGCGACGGGCGCCTTCCGCAGCAGGGTGCGGGTACTGCCGCCCTCGGTGACCGTCAGGTCGTACGTCTGACGGAAGTTGAGGTTCGGGTCGTCGATCCTGCGCACCGGACCGGTGTTGTACAGGAACTGGTTCTCGGCGTCCCGTACCTCGTTGCGGAAGCGCCAGGTGTACGTGACGTCGGCGACGCCGTCACCGGTGTTGTCGATCTTGACGTTGTACCGGGCGTCGTCCGCGAACGCGTAGAAGTTCGGGCCGCCGTTGGGCTCCTCGAACGGGATCCAGTTCGCGACCAGGGTCACGGTGTCGGAGCGGTCCGGGCTGGTGAACGCGTACACGTCCGTGTTGTCGGCCCGAGGGTCACCGGCGGTCATGGGCGCCTCGCGGTGACTGGACGCGGCGCTGATGCCGGGCGCGAGGCTGAGCACGGCCAGCCCGGTGGCGAGCGCGCCGGCGCCGAGCACGACCAGGGAGTGATCGAGCGTGCGGCGCGAACGTGGCCGTGCGGAGGTGGTCTTCAAAAGTGTTCCTCTCGTCTGCGAACGCGCCTCCGGGCGTGGGGCGGGGCCGCACGACCGGAGGCGGGATTCAGCTGGCTGGTGTGATCGCCCGACCCGGCGGGCGGACACCGGTTGGTGTCCGGACGGCTTCCCCGAAGCCACGGGGTCGCGGTCCTTCGCCGGTCGGGGAGCACCGCGCGCCGGGAGCCCGGCACGCAGAAGGCAGACAAGCATGAGGAACAGGGAGCAATTGCTCATTTCTTCGGGCTCCGCGTTTCGGGTGCGCGCAGGCCCGGCGCGAAACCGCAGGTGGCAAGCGGTTGATGACGGTCGTGAACGTACGAAGAACGAAGCGCGACACGCGACGACGCGTTAGGCCGATCGGTTCGGCGGGGCCGCGCGGCTCGGCGACGGTTCGGTTTTCCGCCGCTCAACAGGGCCGCGCTCAGGGCCGAACTCGCGGCGTTGGCGGGGTAGCCACTCCCGCCGGTGCCTATCCCCGGCAGGGAGAGGCGGGGTTGTCGGGGGCGGCACATACTCAGTGCCATGAACGGAAAATCGCGTCTCGGGGAGTTTCTCCGGACACGGCGCTCGCAGCTGAATCCCGACGACGTCGAGGTGCCCACCTACGGGGAGCGCCGCCGCGTACCGGGGTTGCGGCGTGAGGAGTTGGCGCTGCTGGCGGGGGTGAGTGCTTCGTACTACACCCGGCTGGAACAGGGGCATTCGATGAACGCCTCACCGGAGGTGCTGGACTCGATCGCGCGGGCTCTGCGGCTGGACCGCTCCGAGCGTCTGCATCTGCACGATCTGGCCCGGTCGGCCAAGCCCCGCGGCCGGGGCCGGCGGCCCGCGCCGGAGCGCGTGACGAGGGCGACCGGTCAGCTGCTGGACGCACTGGCCGACGTTCCCGCGATCGTGGTCGGACGGTGCTCGGACGTCCTGGCGTGGAACCGGCTCGGCCACGCGCTGTTCGCCGGACACCTGGACCCCGGCGCCCCGGACCTGCCGGACCGGCGCCCCAACATGGCCAGGCTGGTGTTCCTCGACGCCCACACCCGCGAGCTGTACGCGCACTGGCCGAGCAAGGCCAGGGCGGTCGTGGGGAATCTGCGGATGGTGGCGGGCCAGTACCCGGAGGACTCCTCACTGCACACACTGGTGGGTGAACTGAGCGCGAAGAGCGAGGACTTCGCCTCGATGTGGGCCGACCACCGTGTCAAGTCCTGCGACCTCGCCGATTACGAGATGCGGCACCCGCTCGTCGGAACACTGACCGTCACCCAGCAGACCCTGGGCCTCGGGCCGGGCCCGAACATCGTGGTCGCCACCACCGAGGCCGGCTCCGCCTCTCGTACGACGCTGACCCTGCTCGCACAGGCCACCGCCGACGTCACCACCGAGGCCACCGCGCCGGCCGCCCCGTCGCGGCCGGAGACCCAACTCAGCGACAGCTGACCTCGTCACCCGACCCCGCCCGGTCTCGGGCGGGAGCCGTCCCACATCCCACACCCATATCCCTCATGCGTCGGCGTGCCGCTGCCGCATGCCCGAAAACAGCGAAGGCATCATGTCGAAGAAACTCTCCACCGCAATCGTCACCGCCGCCGTCACCCTCACCCTCGCGGCGACCGGCCCGGCGCCCGCGTCGGCCACGGCCTCGCCGGTCACCGTGGACCACGCCAGGATCGTCGCCCACTTCGACCTCGCCAAGGGCCGGATGCCGGAGAACATCGCCCTGTCCCCCGGCGGCACCGCGTACGTCACGTTCGCCGCCGCCCGCCAGATCGCCCGGGTCACCCCCGGAGGCACCACCCGGATCCTGGCCACACTGCCCGAGCCGGCCGACGGCGGCGTCCACACCCCGGTCCTCGGCTTTCCCCTGACCACCGGCATCGTCCGAGCCCACGACGGCACCCTGTACTTCCTGTACGCCACCGGTACCGACGACCTCACGGGCCTGTGGCGGCTGCGCCCCGGCGGCGAACCGCGGCGCATCGCCGCGCTGCCCGCCACCGGGCTCCCCAACGGCCTGGCCCTGGACCCCCGTACCCGCACCCTCTACGTGACGGACTCCGTCCTCGGCACCATCTGGCGCGTCCCCACCAGCGGCGGCACCCCCACCGCCTGGTCCACCGCTCCCGAACTGGCCTCCACCGGATTCCTCGGCGCCAACGGCCTGAAGATCCACCGGGGCGCGGTCTGGGCCACCAACCTCGACAAGGGCACCCTCCTGCGCATCCCCCTCCTCCCCGGCGGGCGCGCCGGCCAGGTGCAGACCCGGGCCACCGGCCTGACCGGCATCGACGACTTCGCCTTCACCGGCCACGGCGACCGCGTCCTGGCCACCCTCAACGGACCCGGCGAGGTCGTTCTCGTACCGGCCGACGGCCGCCGCCACACCACGGTGCTGAGCGCCGCCGACGGGCTCCAGAACCCCACGTCCGTCGCGCTGCACGGGGACACCGTCTACGTCCTGAGCGCCGCCTACACCACCGCCGAGGACCCCAACCTCATCCTCGCCCACCTGAACGACTGAGACCGCACCGCCCGCCCGTCCGTCTACCTGCCTGCCTGCCTGCTCGGCCGCCTGCTCGGCCGCCCGCCCGTCCGCATCGAAGAACAAGAACCCAGAACGGAAAACCCATGCCGCACACCCCGCACACGCGAGAGATCACCTTGGGCGACGTCACCGTCACCCGCGTCGAAGAGACGCACGGCCCGATCATGCCCGCGGAGCAGTTCTTCCCGGACCTGCCCGAGCAGGCGTGGAAGGACCACCGCGAGACACTCGTACCCGACCACTTCGGTACCGACGACACCATGGTCCATACCGCCATGCAGACCTGGGTGCTGCGCAGCGAGGGCAGGACCATCCTCATCGACACGGGCGTCGGCAACGACAAGTCCCGCCCCGCCGTGGCCGCTTGGGACCATCTGAGCCTCGACTACCTCGGCAATCTCGCCCACGCCGGTGTACGGCCCGAGGACGTCGACCTGGTGATCAACACGCATCTGCACGTCGACCACGTCGGCTGGAACACCCGGCTGAGTGACGGCACATGGATACCGACGTTTCCCAACGCCACCTATCTGATGGCCAAGGCCGACTTCGAGTTCTGGAACCCGGCCAACAACCCGAACGTCGCCGGCGGTGTCAACGAGAACGTCTTCGAGGACAGCGTCGCCCCGGTCCATGCCGCGGGCCTGGCCCAGTTGTGGGAGGGCAGCCACCGCATCGACGCCAACCTGTCTCTTGAAGCGGCGCCCGGACACACCCCCGGCTCCAGCGTCATCACCTTGGCCTCCGGGGCGGACCGGGCGGTGTTCGTCGGCGACCTGCTGCACACCCCGCTCCAGATCATGGAACCCGACCACAACAGCTGCTTCTGCGAGGACCCCGCGGGCTCCCGCGCCACCCGCCGCAGGATCCTGGGCTGGGCGGCCGACAACAACGCGCTGGTGGTCCCCGCGCATCTCAGTGGCCACGGCGCCGCCGAAGTGGAGCGCACGGAAGGCAAGTTCGCCATCAAGGGCTGGGCCCCGTTCACGCCGTACACCAACGACTGATACCTGCGAGCCGCGGAGAGGACAAGGCAGAACAGAG
>NZ_JARJHW010000183.1:0-14630 GCF_040560175.1 Streptomyces panacea | reverse complement strand
CCCAGTCAGCGGGTTTGTCTTTCCGGCCCTGCGGCCGTTCCGACGAGTCAGACTTTAGCGGAACCAGTCCCCCGACGCTAATCGGGGTTCGCGTCCATCGTTCGAACGCGGATTCCTCATTTCGCAAAAGCGCACGCAAATGAGAGCGACCGGATGTCGCACGTTTGCAGTGGTCTTGCGGAATGACCGTCCGGGGATCGACCGGGGTCGATGCTCACGTCGGACAGCTCGGAGAACATTACGGTCGCGCTCGGGACGTGTCAACCTCGGGTCTTCGGGGTACTGCCCGCGTACTCTGACACCCATGACCACGCATGCGTGCACCTTCAGCTGGCGGGCCGTCTGACGGCGGCCTGCTGACACGTGTGTGACCAACGGCCGCCGCTCTGGCGGCCGTTCGCGTTTCTCCCCCAGTGGAGGTCCGGGAGCCCGGCCCCTCGGCGGCGGCTCCGACCAGGAGTGGGACAAGAGAAATGACGCGGATCTTCAGCGGGATCAAGCCGACGGGCCATCTGACGTTGGGCAACTACCTCGGAGCCGTACGCAGGTGGGCCGAGGCGGATCAGTACCGGGCCGACGCTCTGTTCAGCATCGTGGATCTGCACGCGCTGACCGTGGAACACGATCCGGCTCGTGTGCGCAGACTCAGCCGGCAGGCGGCGACGTTGCTGCTGGCGGCGGGGCTGGACCCGGCCCGGTGCACCGTCTTCGTGCAGAGCCATGTGGATGAGCACACCCGGCTCTCCTATCTATTGGAGTGCACAGCCACGGACGGCGAGCTGCGGCGCATGATCCAGTACAAGGAGAAGTCCGTGCTGGCCAAGGCCGCCGGGCAGAGTGTGCGGGCGTCGCTGCTGACCTATCCGGCGCTGATGGCGGCGGACATCCTCGCGTACCGGACAGACGAGGTGCCGGTCGGGGACGACCAGACGCAGCACGTCGAGCTGACGCGGGACCTGGCCGAGCGTTTCAACCTTCGCTACGGGCCGACGTTCACCGTGCCGAGGGCCACGAATCCGCCGGTGGCCGCGCGGGTCATGGATCTGCAGCACCCGAGCTCGAAGATGGGGAAGTCGCACGAGTCGGGGGCCGGGATCGTCTATCTGCTGGACGAGACGGACGTGGTGCGCAAGAAGGTGATGCGGGCCGTCACCGACAGCGGGCGCGAGGTCGAGTACGACCCGGTCGCCCGGCCGGGGGTGGCGAATCTGCTGGAGATCCTCGCGGCGTGCGGCGGCGGGAACCCGATCGAGCTGGCCGGTGTATATGACTCGTACGGCTCACTCAAGCAAGACACCGCCGAGGCCGTCGTCGAGCTGTTGCGGCCGATTCGGGCGCGGCATGCGGAGCTCGCGGCGGATCTCGGTCAGGTGGACCAGGTTCTGAAGGAGGGTGCGGAGCGGGCCAGGGGGATGGCCCGGCCGGTGGTGGACGCGGCCTATGAGGCGGTCGGGCTGTTGCCCGCCGGCTGACGGAAGGCGGCGCGGTAGTCGCGCGGGCTGGTGCCGAGGTGGCCGGCGAAGTGCTGGCGCATGGTCACCTCGCTGCCGAAGCCCGTGCGGCCCGCGACCTCGGACATCGGGAGGTCGGTGCGTTCGAGGAGCTTCTGGGCCGCCGCGAGGCGCTGCGCGATGAGCCAGCGGAGGGGGGTGGTGCCGGTGGTGGCCTGGAAGTGGCGGGCGAAGGAACGGGGGGACATTCCGGCGTGGGCGGCGAGGTCGGTGATGGTGAGCGGCCGGTCGAGGTGGTGCAGGGCGTATTCGCGTACGGAGGCGAGAGCGTCCTCGTCGCGGTCGGCGCGGGGGGTGGGCCGCTCGATGAACTGGGCCTGGGTGCCGGTGCGGTAGGGCGCCGTGACCATCGAGCGGGCGATGGTCGCCGCCGTCTCGGCTCCATGGGTCGTGCGGACGAGATGGAGGCAGAGGTCGATGCCTGCTGCCGTGCCGGCCGAGGTCCAGATGTTGTCGTCGTGGAGGAAGAGGGCGTCGGGGACGACGGTGACCCGGGGGTGGTGTTCGCGGAGGAGGTGGGTGAGGTTCCAGTGGGTGACGGCGCGGTGGCCGTCGAGGAGGCCGGCCTGGGCGAGGGTGAACGCTCCGCCGCAGAGTGCGGCGATCGTGGTGCCCCGGGTGTGCGCGCGGCGGAGGGCGTCGAGTACCGGTGCGGGGGCCGGGGTGAGGTGGTCGTCCAGGCCGGGGACGACGATCAGGTCGGCGCGGGTGAGCCAGGCGAGGGTGCGGTCGGGGGTGAGGGTGAGTCCGCCGCGCAGGGGAATGGGCGCGGGGTCGGCGGCCGGGCGGCGGAGGTCGAAGGGGGGTACGCCTCGGTCGGTGCGGTCGACGCCCCAGACCTCGGTGATGACCGAGATGTCGAAGGCCCGGATGCCGGGGAAGGCGAGGAGGGCGATGCGTTGGGGAGTGGGGGCGGGCGTGTCGGCCATGAGTGGCAGTAAACCATCGACCGCTGACTTCTGTACCTCTGGAGGCGGCCGGTGCCGGGCGGCAGCATGGTGCCCATGGAGATAGCGGAGAACGCGGCGCTGGTGGTCATCGATGTGCAGCAGGGATTCGAGGAGGTGGAGTACTGGGGTGTGCGGAACAACCCGGAGGCGGACGAGAACATCGCCGCGCTGATCGACGCCTGGCAGGCGAGTGGACGGCCGGTCGTGTTCACGCGGCACGACTCGACGACGTCGGATTCGCCGCTGCGGCCGGGACGCGAGGGGAACGGATTCAAGGAGTACGTCGAGCGGCGGCGGGGGAAGGGCGCGGCCGAGTCGGAACTGCTGGTGGTGAAGAACGTGAACTCCGCCTTCTACGGCACGCCGGATCTGGGTGCGTGGCTGAAGGCCGCGGGGATCGGGCAGCTGGTGATGGCGGGGATCCAGACCAACATGTGTGTGGAGACGACGTCGCGCATGGCCGGGAATCTCGGGTACGAGGTGCTCTTCGCGTTCGACGCGACGTACACCTTCGGCCAGGAGGGGCCCTGGGGGTGGGAGTTGACCGCGCAGGAGTTGGCGCGGGCGACGGCGGTGTCGCTGCACGGGGGTGGCTTCGCGAAGGTGGTGACGACGGAAGAGGTGGTGAAGGCGGCGTCCGTCTGACCGCGCGCCGGGGCGGTCAGCCGTTGCCGGAGGCCAGTTCGCGGCTGCGGTCGCGGGCCGCTTCGATGGCGGCGATGAGGGCGGCCCGTACGCCGTGGTTCTCCAGCTCGCGGATGGCGCTGATGGTGGTGCCCGCCGGGGAGGTCACGGCCTCGCGGAGCTTCACCGGGTGTTCGCCGCTGTCGCGCAGCATGACCGCGGCGCCGATGGCGGCCTGGACGATGAGGTCGTGGGCCTGGGCGCGGGGCAGGCCGAGGAGGATGCCGGCGTCGGTCATCGCCTCGACCAGGAAGTAGAAGTACGCCGGGCCCGAGCCGGAGAGGGCGGTCGCCGCGTCCTGCTGGGACTCGGGGACGCGGGCGGTCTTGCCGACGCCGCCGAAGATCTCCTCGGTGTGGTTGAGGTCGGTGGGGGTGGCGTGGCTGCCGCCCGAGATGACGGACATGCCTTCATCGACGAGGACGGGGGTGTTGGGCATGACGCGTACGACGGGGATACCGGTGGTGAGGCGTTCCTCGATGAAGGCCGTGGGGATACCCGCGGCGGCGCTGATGACCAGGCGGTCCGCGGGGACATGGGGGGCGAGTTCGTCGAGGAGCTTGCCCATGTCCTGCGGCTTCACGGCGAGGATGAGCGTGTCGGCGCGCTTGGCGGCTTCGGCGTTGGTGACGGGCTCGACGCCGTAGCGGTCCCTGAGCTGTGCCGCTCGCTCGGCGCGGCGGGTGGTGACCAGGAGGTCGGCGGGGCGCCAGCCGGCACGGATCATGCCGCTGAGGAGAGCTTCGCCGATCTTGCCGGTACCGAGGACTGCGATGGTCTTGGTCATGCGGGGTCACCTCGCCGGTGGGGTGGGTCGCGCCGTCGTACGGAGCATCCGGGCCATCCTCGCACCGGCGGCGGGGACGGGCCCGGCATGTCCGAGTGGCGGACCGGGGGTTACGCCGTGCGGCGGCGGAGGGTCGCCGCGCCCAGGCCGAGGACCAGGACCGCGCAGCCGGCGACGATCACCACGTCGCGTACGAAGTCGCCGGTGACATCGGAGTGGCGCAGGACCTCGTTCATGCCGTCGACGGCGTAGGACATGGGCAGGACGTTCGAGATCGCTTCGAGCACCGGTTGCATGTTGTCGCGTGCGGTGAACAGTCCGCAGAGCAGCAGTTGGGGGAAGATCACCGCCGGCATGAACTGGACCGCCTGGAATTCGGAGGAGGCGAAGGCCGAGACGAAGAGTCCGAGTGCCGTGCCGAGCAGGGCATCGAGGAGTGCGACCAGCAGGAGCAGCCAGGGCGAGCCGACGACGTCGAGGCCGAGACCCCAGAGGGCGAGTCCGGTGGCGAGCAGGGACTGGACGACCGCGAGTGCGCCGAAGGCGAGGGCGTAGCCCGCGATGAGGTCGGCCTTGCCGAGGGGCATGGCGAGGAGGCGTTCGAGGGTGCCGGAGGTGCGTTCGCGGAGGGTGGCGATGGAGGCGACCAGGAACATCGTGATCAGCGGGAAGATGCCGAGCAGGGAGGCGCCGATGGAGTCGAAGGTGCGGGCGTCGGCGTCGAAGACGTAGCGGAGGAGGAAGAGCATCACGCACGGCACGAGGATCATCAGCGCGATGGACCGGGGGTCGTGGCGGAGTTGGCGCAGGACGCGGGCCGCGGTGGCCAGGGTCCGGGCGCCTGAGAAGACGCGCGGGGTGGGAGCCGGGGTTGTCGGGGTGGTCATCGCGGGGTCTCCTGGAGGGCGTTGGCGTTGGCCTCGTCGACCAGGTGGAGGAAGGCTTCTTCGACGGTGTCGGAGCCGGTGCGGGTGCGCAGTGCGTCGGGGGTGTCGTCGGCCAGGATGTCGCCGTCGCGCATGAGGAGGAGGCGGTGGCAGCGTTCGGCCTCGTCCATGACGTGGGAGGAGACGAGGATCGTGGCCGCGCGGTCGGCGGCGATGCGGTGGAAGAGTTCCCACAGGTCGCGGCGGAGTACGGGGTCGAGGCCGACGGTCGGCTCGTCGAGTACGAGGAGTTCGGGCGTGCCGAGCAGGGCGACGGCGAGGGAGACGCGGTTGCGCTGGCCGCCGGAGAGTCGGCCCGCGAGGGCGTCGGCGTGGGACCCGAGGTCGACGTCGCTGATGGCGCGGTGGACGGTCTCGTCGCGGGCGTCGCGGTGGGAGCGGCCGGGGTTGAGGATCGCCGCGAAGTACTCCAGATTCTGGCGGACCGTCAAGTCGTCGTAGACGGACGGGGCTTGGGTGACGTAGCCGATGCGGGCGCGGAGCGAGGCGTCGCCGGCCGGGCGGCCGAGGACGTCCAGGGTGCCGGTGACCTTGGCCTGGGTGCCGACGACGGCGCGCATGAGGGTCGACTTGCCGCAGCCGGAGGGGCCGAGGAGGCCGGTGATCCGGCCGGGCGGTACGGCGAAGTCGAGGTCGCGCAGCACGGTGCGTTCGCCTCGTACGACGCGCAGACCGTGGGCGCGGATGGCAGCCCCTGGTTTATTCATCATGCGATGAATAATGCTCCCGTCCGCGCCGCACCGTCAAGGCCGGGGGAATCAGCCGAAGCCCGGGACGCGCGGGAGCAGGTTCGGCCGGCGGGACGCGAGCTTCAGGACGCCGACCGTGGAGCGGACGATGCCCTCCTTCACGTACGCCGCCGGGCGGCCGGTGAGAACGCGGTCGCGGGGCGAGTCGTCGGCCCGTACGAACTGGACCAGCCCGTCACGGCGGCCCAGGCTCAGGCACTGGAGGTTGTAGGAGAAGTTCAGCGGTTTCGGCTCCTCGCCCCGCAGTTCGGCGATGAGCGAGGTCGCGGCGTGCGAGCCGCCGGGCAGGGCGGCGGCGCAGCCCATACGCAGCGAACCGGCGGTGGTGCTGTGTCCGGCGGCCGAGTCGCCCACCCCGTACACCTCCGGGTGGGACACCGATCGCAGCACCGCGTCGACCTCGACGCGCCCTCGGCCGTCGAGGGCGATCCCGGCGGTGCGGGCCAGTTCGGTGTTGGGGACCATCGAGGCGGCCCAGACGACGACATCGGTGTCGATGTCGTCGGGGCCGGCGACCCGGCGGCCTTCCTCGACGCGCACGCCGCGGGCGGCGAGCACGGTACGGACATGCGCGCGGCCCTTCTCCGAGAGCCCCGGGCCGACGACACCCTCCGTAAGGAGGCCGACGCGCCAGGCCGGGTGGGTCTCGGCGAGTTCGGTGGCCAGCTCGATCCCGGTGAGGCCGCCGCCCACGACCGTCAGGGTGCCGGGGCCGTCCTGGAGGCGCTTGTGCAGTTCGGTGGCCGACTCGACCGTGTAGGCCCGGTCCCGGTCCCGGTCCCGGTCCCGGTCGCCTGGGCCGGTGGATCGGGTGCGGCTGCCCAGGGAGTGGACGAGCCGGTCGTACGGAAGGACGCGTCCGTCGTCCGTACGGACCTCGCGGCCCGCGGTGTCGATGGCCGTGGCGCGGGCGGCGACATGGGTGATGCCGGTCGGCCGGAGGAACGCGCCGAGGGCGTGGGTGACATCGGGCCTTCCGGCCGCGCGTTCGTGCAGCCGGACACGTTCGGTGAACCGGTCGGCGGGGTCGACGAGGGTGACATGGGCGTACGGGGCGACGCGCAGCGCGCACATCAGCCCCGCGTAGCCCGCGCCGACCACGACGATCCGCTGCTTCTCGGAGGGCGGGGGAGGGACGTCGGTGGGTGTCATACAAAGGGGACGACGTGGCCCGCCCGGTTGTGACGGTGAGCGCGGTCACAGACTCCCGAGGTCGAGATGGCGGAGCTTCTCCGGGTTGACCACGGCGTCGATCTCGGTGATCAGCCCACCCCGCACGCTGAAGGCGAAGACGATGCACCGCTCGCCGACGGGGTCGACCAGCACGAGCCCGGGGGAGCCGTTCACTTCGCGTACGAGGGCGTGCATGGTGTCCGGGTCGAAGGCGCGCATGAGCCGCCGCGAGAAGCGGACGACCTTCTCGTCGCCGATGACGGGCAGCCTGGCCGCGGTGACCTTGCCGCCGCCGTCCGAGCGCCACACCACCTCGGGGTCGAGGATCTCCAGCAACCCGTCGAAGTCCCCGCCCATCACGGCGGAGAGAAAGGCGTCGACGGCCCGCCGGTGCTCGCCCCGGTCGACGGAGCGGCTGGGTGCCTCGGCCCGTACCCGGCGGCGGGCGCGGGAGGCCAGTTGCCGTACGGAATCGGGCGTACGGCCCACCACGTCCGCGATCTCCTTGAACGGCACGGCGAAGACGTCGTGCAGGATGAACGCGGTGCGCTCGGCCGGGGTAAGCCGCTCCAGCACGGTGAGCATCGCGAGCCCGACGGACTCGTCCAGCGTGACCCGGTCCTCGGGCCCGCTCTCGGTGACCACCGGCTCGGGCAGCCACGGCCCGACGTACGACTCGCGGCGGGCGCGGGCGGAGCCGAGCTGGTCGTAACAGAGCCGGCTGATGACCGTCGTCAGATACGACCTGGGGTCGTTCGCCTCTCCGTCGGGCAGCCGTTGCCAGCGCAGCCAGGTCTCCTGGACCGCGTCCTCGGCGTCGGCGACGGATCCGGTGATGCGGTACGCGATGCCCCAGAGCCTCTTGCGCTCACGCTCGAACTCCGTCAGATCGGCCATGAATCGGTTCCCCTCTCCCCTGCCGGTGTCGGGACCGCCGTCAGCCTTCGGACGACGGGCCTCCGACAACAGACGACACGGAGGGGCGAAGTGTGACAGTCAGCTCGACCACGTACGCCTCCTCGACGGAGCCGGTCGGAAAGACCTTGAGCAGTTCGGCACGTTCCTCGGCGAGGTGGGCGGCCGTGGCGTCGTCGCCGAGCATCCGGAAGAGGGAGTGGCTGCCGAGGTTGGCGAGGTGGGTGTCGAGCGGGACGGTGCGCGTCCAGCGAGGTTCGCGACGCAGAGGGGCCAGATCGTCGGGCAGGCCCTCTCGGTGCCGACCGCCGGGGCTGTGGGCTGTGGCGCCGGCGACCAGATGCAGCCGTTCCTCCTGCGCGGCGACCCAGGGCACGTCGGGGTCGGCGACGTTCCACCACAGGGCGAGCGCGCCGCCGGGCCGCAGCACCCGCAGGGCCTCGGGGACGGAGCGTGCCGGGTCGGTCCAGTGCCACGACTGGGCGTACGTCACCAGGTCCACGGACGCGTCCGCGATCGGCAGGGCGTCGCCGAAGGCCCGGACCAGCGGGGTGTCGGGCAGGGTGCGGCGCAGTTGCGCGGCCATACCGGGGCCCGGCTCCACAGCGATGACCTCGGCGCCGCGCGCCCCCAGAAGACGGGTGGCGATGCCGGTCCCGGCGCCGACGTCGATGACACGGGAGCCTCGGAGGGGACGGCCCGACAGTTCCTCGACGGCGTCGAACAGCGCCGGCGGATAACCGGGCCTGGCGGAGTCGTACTGCCCGGCGACGACGTCGAAGGAGAGCGCGCGATCGGTCATGGGTCCCATCCTGTCGCGCGCCGGATCCCGGGGGCCGGACGGGTCCCGGCTCACTTGCGCTTGGGGCGCTTGGGGCGGCTCGCCTTGCGGGCGGCCGGGTTGCCCGTGCGGGTGGTGCGGCGGCGCTCGTAGCGCGCCGTGGCCGTCTCGTACTCCGTACGCCGCAGCCGCTCCCCCGGCGCCTCGGTGAGCGAGCGCAGGAAGTACGCGACCAGTGAGCCGATGAAGCCGATGCCCTTGAGGCTGCGCAGCTGCTCCTCGCGGGCGCGGTCGACGGGGCGCTTGGAGAAGCCCTCCCAGGTCTTGCGGAAGGCGATGGCGCTGCACACCGAGAACATCACGATGACGAGAATGCCGATGTACGGGCTGGCCTCCGCGATCGTCAGGCCCTGGTACGCGAAGCGCAGCAGCAGGCACGCGCCGACGGCCGCGGCCAGTGAGCCGACGGCGACGGCGGCGCGGCGCGCCGCGTAGCCGCCGTCGTGGGCGAGCCAGGTCGTGCCGAAGAAGCGGAGGGGCTCGGGCCGGGGGCCGCCGGGGCCACCGTCGGCGCCGACGGTGGTGGTCTCGGCGACTTCGCCGCTCTCGTACGGGCCGACGCTCTCGCTCCGGCCCTCGCTCTTGATCTCGTTCTGACTCTCGCTCTTGCTCTGGCTCACCGGGCGATTATCCCTGTCGGCGGGAGTCGAGGTCGAGGGTCGAGAACCGGGCCAGGTCGGCCCGGTTCTCGGCCGGGTCTCAGGCGCAGCGCGGAGCGACGTACCCGTCACTGCCTGTCTTGACGTACGCGTCCGAGATGAATTCGCCGTTGGCGATGTTGTCCCAGATCTTCGACGTGCCGTACGGCCCTGACACCGACTCGCCCGCCTTCTGGCAGTTGATCAGCACCGTGGCGTTGTACTGCAAGGTGCGTACCACGTTGTAGTTCGTCCCCGGACCCGAGCGCACATTGACGCGGTAGCCCGGCGCGACCGGATATCTGACGCCCGTCGCGGCCAGCGTTCCCGCCTCGGCGTCCGTGCCCGTCTCCGCGACCACTTCCGTGCCTTCCGCTTCTGCCACCGCTCCAACCTCTTCAACAGCCATCGCTGCTCTCCCCCTTGTCGATCTTGTTGAATGTTCACTCTGTGCGACGCGCAGGCTAGCAACACTCTTCAGCCACAGCCGCACCATCGACTAGGCTCCGTGAGTCGCGCTCGCAGAAGCGACACGGGGGACATACACATGGAATACGCCGGGAGTTACCGGCTTGAGGCCTGCCTCGGCTCCGGTGGCATGGGCGTGGTGCATCTCGCGCGCTCCGCGTCGGGGCTGCGCCTCGCCGTGAAGGTGGTGCATCAGCAGTACGCGGCGGACCCGGAGTTCCGGGCCCGCTTCCGTCAGGAGGTCGCCGCCGCGCGCCGCGTCAGCGGTGCGTTCACCGCGCCCGTCGTGGACGCGGACCCGGACGCCGAACGGCCCTGGATGGCCACCTCCTACATCCCGGGCCCGACCCTGGCCGAGCAGGTGAAGAGCAACGGGCCCATGTCGCCTGCCCAGTTGCGGCGGCTGACGGCGGGGCTCGCCGAGGCGCTGCGGGACATCCACCGGGCCGGGGTCGTCCACCGCGACCTCAAGCCGGGCAACGTACTCCTCACGGACAACGGCCCCAAGGTCATCGACTTCGGCATCTCGCGGCCGGTCGACAGCGATCTGCGGACCGAGACGGGGAAGTTGATCGGCTCGCCGCCGTACATGGCGCCCGAGCAGTTCCAGCGTCCGCGTGAAGTGGGGCCCGCGGCCGACGTGTTCGCGCTGGGTTCGCTGCTGGTGCACGCGGCGACGGGGCGTGGGCCGTTCGACTCGGACAGCCCGTACATCGTCGCCTACCAGGTGGTGCACGACGAGGCGGATCTGGTCGGGCTGCCCGCCGATCTGGTGCCGCTGGTCGGGCGGTGCCTCGCCAAGGAACCGGAGAAACGTCCCACGCCGGACGAGATCATGTCGGAGCTGCGCCCGCCGTCGTACGAGGCGGACGCGTTCATACCGGCTCAACGGCGTTCCTTGGAGCGGCCCTCGGATCCGCCGGAAGGGGAGCAGCGCACCCACATAGGGGCGTACTCACCGTCCGGGCGCACGCGGGAGCACACGTCTGCTTCGCGCCCCGCCTCTCAGCGGGACACGAAGGCGGGGGCGGCCCGGCCGAGGACCGCGGGCGACCGACGCCGGCGGGCCAGGTGGTCGGCGCTGGCCGTCGGCGTCGTGGTGCTCGTGTACGGCGGTCTCTGGGCCGCGCAGGGATTCGGCGATACGCGAGCGCCCTCGTCGGACCCCGGCTCCGGCTCGGCGGGGACCACCGGAGCGGCCTTCAAGCCGTGGGTGGCCCCGGACATCGGCGACACCACCGAGCGGGGCACCGCGCCGGCGTGCTCGTACACACCGGGCGCCTCGGGCGTCTCGGCGACACTGCTCTGCTCCACCAACGGCGTCGCCGCCGCCCGGCTCGACCCGGCCGACGGGCGCGTGATCTGGTCGGTCGGCTCGGACGCGGAGAACTCGTCCGCCCCCGTCGTCTCCGGCGGTCTCGTCCACGCCGAACTCACCACCGCGAAGACCGCGCGGCTACAGGCGTACGCGCGAGGCGACGGCACCCCGGTCTGGAGTACGGACATCTCCGGCGGCCAGGGCGGCGTCCACCACGCCGGTGACACCGTCCTGGTCGTGAAGTCCGACGGACGGGTGGAGGCGCTGAACGGTGCGACGGGCAAGAGGCGTTGGGAACGTCCGCTGCCCGGCCACACCAGCCCCGTCCTCGGTCCGTACAGTCCGCGGACCGGTCACATCTACGCCGCCGAGTCCTCTGACGACGGCCGCACCACGCTGGTCAGCGCGGTGGACCCGGAGACCGGCGAGCCGGCGTGGCAGCGGCGGCTCGACGGAATCCTGGAGCCGGTGGCCACCGAACGCGGCGCGCTGTTCCTCGCCTCGCTCGATCTGGACTCGATGACGGACGCGGTCGTGCGCTACGACCCCGCGAGCGGGGACGTACGGCGCACCCCGTTGCCCTACCTCGTGTCCGGGGCGCAGGTGGCCGTGCGCGACGACACCGCGTATCTGCTGGCGCCCGGCGGGGCCCTGCTGGCCGTCGACACCACCCGTACGGGCAAGGACGCTGAGCCCCGCTGGCAGTTGGAGACCGATGTCGCCCGCTCGTCCGACCCCGTCGTGACGGCCGGCGACCGGCTCTACTTCTCCGCCGCCGACGGACAGCTGATCACGGTCGACACGGCGGAGGGCACGCTGATCGGCCGTACGAAACCGCGTCTGCTGTCGGGCAGGCTCGCCGCCATGTCGATGCTGCCCGCCCCCGCGACCGCGCCCGGCCGGATCTACGCCGGGGCGCCCGACGGATCCGTCTTCGCCGTGGACAGCGAGAACCCCGACACCTGGTGACACGCACCGGATGCCGGGGTCGCGCCTACTCGGACCTTGTCAGCCCAGCAGGGAGACGTCCCTGACCGCGCCCTTGTCCGCGCTCGTCGCCATCGCCGCGTACGCGCGCAGCGCCACGGAGACCTTGCGCTCGCGCGAGACCGGCTCGTACACACCGTTCAGCGCGTCCCGCCGGACCGCCAACTCGTCGTCCCCGACGAGCAGTTCGATCGAGCGCCCCGGAATGTCGATCCGGATGCGGTCGCCGTCGCGCACCAGCGCGATCGTCCCGCCGGACGCCGCCTCCGGCGAGGCGTGGCCGATCGACAGGCCGGACGTACCGCCGGAGAAGCGGCCGTCGGTGACCAGGGCGCACGCCTTGCCGAGGCCGAGGCCCTTCAGATACGACGTGGGGTAGAGCATCTCCTGCATGCCGGGGCCGCCGCGCGGACCCTCGTAGCGGATGACGATCACGTCGCCCTCCGCGATCTCCTTACGGAGGATCTTCTCGACGGCGTCCTCCTGCGACTCGCAGACGACGGCCGGGCCCTCGAAGGTCCAGATCGACTCGTCCACGCCCGCGGTCTTCACCACACAGCCGTCGACGGCCAGGTTGCCCTTCAGCACGGCGAGCCCGCCGTCCTTCGAGTACGCGTGCTCCAACGAACGGATGCAGCCGCCCTCGGCGTCCAGGTCGAGCGTGTCCCACCGCTCGGACTGGGAGAACGCGGTCGCCGAGCGCTTGCAGCCGGGCGCCGCGTGCCACAGCTCCACGGCCTCCTCGGAGGGTGAACCGCCGCGCACGTCCCAGGTCTTGAGCCACTCGTCGAGCGAGTCGGAGTGCACCGAGTGCACGTCCTCGTCGAGGAGGCCGCCGCGGTACAGCTCGCCCAGGATCGCGGGGATGCCGCCGGCCCGGTGGATGTCCTCCATGTAGTACGTGCCGCCGGGCGCGACGTTCGGCGCGACCTTCGACAGACACGGGACGCGCCGCGAGACGGCGTCGATCTCGTCCAGGCCGTACTGGAGACCGGCCTCCTGCGCGGCGGCGAGGAGGTGCAGGATCGTGTTCGTGGAGCCGCCCATGGCGATGTCGAGCGCCATGGCGTTGTCGAAGGCCGCGCGGGTGGCGATGTTGCGCGGCAGGACGGTCTCGTCGCCACCTTCGTAGTAGCGCTTGGTGATGTCGACGACCGTGGTGCCCGCGTTCTCGTACAGCGCCCTGCGCGCGGTGTGCGTGGCGAGAACCGAGCCGTTGCCGGGCAGGGCGAGGCCGATGGCCTCCGCGAGGCAGTTCATCGAGTTGGCGGTGAACATGCCGGAACAGGAGCCGCAGGTCGGGCAGGCGTTCTCCTCGATACGGAGGATGTCCTCGTCCGAGACGGACTCGTCGACGGCGTCCGAGATCGCGTTGATCAGGTCCAGCTTGCGGACCGTGCCGTCGACCAGGGTGGCCTTGCCGGCCTCCATCGGGCCGCCGGAGACGAAGACCGTGGGGATGTTGAGGCGCATCGCGGCCATCAGCATGCCCGGCGTGATCTTGTCGCAGTTGGAGATGCAGATCAGGGCGTCCGCGCAGTGCGCCTCGACCATGTACTCGACGGAGTCGGCGATCAGATCGCGGGACGGCAGGCTGTAGAGCATGCCTCCGTGGCCCATCGCGATGCCGTCGTCGACGGCGATGGTGTTGAACTCTCGCGGGACGGCTCCGGCGGCCTTGATCGCCTCGGAGACGATCCGGCCGACGGGCGCGAGGTGGGTGTGTCCGGGGACGAACTCCGTGAAGGAGTTGGCCACGGCGACGATCGGCTTGCCGATGTCCTCGCTCGCTACGCCCGACGCCCGCATAAGGGCGCGTGCGCCCGCCATGTTGCGGCCGTGGGTGACAGTGCGGGACCTCAGCTCGGGCATCGTCGCTCGCTCCTTCGGCAGATCCTTCGGTGGGAATGACTTTCCCGAGCCTACGCCCACCGCTCCAAGATCTGGACGGTCTGTCCGGAATGCGGGACGCCTGTTCAGCTTCCGGTCAGACCCGCCCGGGATCCGCTCGTACCGCGCTCAGACTTCGGCAGGGCTCGGTCCGGCTTCGCTCAGGCCGCGCTCAGGCTTCGGTCAGATACCGCTGGAGCGTCGGGGAGACCATCCGCACGATCTCCTCGGTGTCCACGGAGGCCAGCGGCTCCGCCTTGATCACGTACCGCAGGAGCGCGATCCCGATCATGTGCGAGGCGGCCAGCTCGGCGCGGAGGGTGGGGTCCGGTACGTCCAGTTCCACCGCGATCCGCTCCAGCAGCCGCCGCAGCAGGAATTTGCGCAGCAGGGCCGCCGCGGCCTCGTTCGTCAGGGCGGAACGGACGATGGCGAGCAGCGGGGCCCGGGACACCGGGTTCTCCCACACGCTGATGAAGTAGCGCGCGAGCCGCTCGCCGATGCCGTCCTTGCCGCCGGTCAGCAGCGTGGGCACGACCAGCGCCGGCTCGAAGGAGACCTCGATGGCCGCGCCGAAGACCTCTTCCTTCGTACCGAAGTAGTGATGCACGAGGGCCGGGTCGACCCCGGCCACCTTCGCGATGCCTCGTACGGACGTCTTGTCGTAGCCGCGCTCGGCGAACTCCGTACGGGCCGCTTCCAGGATCCGCTCACGGGTGCCGGGGCCGGTGTCCGCGTCCGAGCGGGCGGGACGGCCGCGGCGGCGCGGGGG
>NZ_JARJHW010000182.1:0-14928 GCF_040560175.1 Streptomyces panacea | reverse complement strand
TGTGTATAAGAGACAGCGCCGGAGCTGCGTACGCCTGGTTCAGCAACGCCGGTGACGTGAGCACCGACAGAGCGCAGACGACCGTGATCGCGGCTGTGACACAGCGGCGTCGGTTCACAAGCTCCCCCTCCGGACTTCGGGCGAATACATCTGACTTACTGTCAGTAACTGTTCTCCGCCGACGCGATCGTGCCATGCCGCCCCCCGGAACGACAGGGGGCGGTGCAGGTCGACGGCCGCGTCTACCCGTCAGGGACGAACGGCCCGCCGCTCACGTTCCCTTGAACTCATCCGTTTCGCTGGAATTCGGCGCCAGCGCCCCCCACTCCACCGTGACTTCACCCTGCCGCCATCTGTTCCTGCCGCCACCCGCCGCCGGACCGGCCAGCGGCCAGTCCGCCGACAGATCCTCCACGGTCCTGATCCACCGCTGCCGGGCACCGAGTGAGGCGTACGGGGCCGCCGCCGCCCACGCGCGGTCGAAGTCCCGCAGGAACGCGTGCACCGGCTCGCCCGGCACATTGCGGTGGATCAACGCCTTCGGCAGCCGCTCCGCCAGGTCCGAAGGACGGTCGAGCGAGCCGAGCCGGGTCGCGAAGGTGACCGTGCGCGGCCCCTCCGTACCGAGGGCGACCCAGACATGGCGGCGCCCGATCTCGTCGCACGTTCCCTCGACCAGCAGACCGCCGGGCGCGAGCCGTGCGCGGAGCCGGGCCCAGATGGCCGCGACCTCGCTCTCGTCGTACTGCCGCAGGACGTTCGCCGCCCGGATCAGCAGCGGTCTCCGGCCGTCCGGAGAGTGAGGGTCCGGCGGCAGCGGGATCTCGAAGCCCCCGTGCACGAAGCTGAGCCCGTCCTCCTCGTAGGCGAGGGCCGCCGCGACCCGCGCGGGCTCGATCTCGACGCCGACCACCTCGGTCCGCGGCTCGGCCGCCCGCAGCCGCCGCAGCAGCTCGACGGCGGTCCAGGGCGCGGCGCCGTACCCGAGGTCGACGGCGACGGGGTCGGCCGAGCGGCGCAGTACCGGCCCGTGCACGGCGGCGATCCAGCGGTCCATGCGGCGCAGCCGGTTCGGGTTGGTCGTGCCGCGCGTGACCGTGCCCACGGGGCGGCGGGGCGAGGAGGACGGGCGCGCGGGCATGCGGGTGAGCCTAACGACGCGACGGACAGTGACGAACGGCGGCGGGCGGCGGGCGGCCGGCGGCGGCGACGGGCACGTGGAACGGGCACCCGGAACGGCACCCGGCACCCCGAACCCGCGCCGAGGGTTGAGCAATCAACGGTAATGATTCGGCAAAGCCGGAAATGAAAGGGCGCATTCCGGTGTTGCCGCGTCCCAGAGGGTCCCCACACCCTCCCCTAGTCATGCTCCGAGCGAGAGGTTCGTCGACGTGAGCCAGTACGTGTCCAGGCTTGCCGGCACCCTGGTGTCACCACCCCGGCTCCGGATCCCCGGCCACCCCCGCAAACCGCGGCGCGTGGCCATGCTCAGCGTCCACACCTCCCCGCTGCACCAGCCGGGGACGGGCGACGCGGGCGGCATGAACGTCTACATCGTCGAGCTGGCCAAACGCCTGGCCGCCATCAACATCGAGGTCGAGATCTTCACGCGCTCGACCATCGGCGGGCTGCCCCCCAGCGTGGAGCTGGCGCCGGGCGTGCTCGTACGGCACGTGGACGCCGGCCCGTACGAGGGCCTGGCCAAGGAGGAACTGCCCGCGCAGCTCTGCGCCTTCACGCACGGCGTGATGCAGGCCTGGGCCGGCCAGCGCCCCGGCTACTACGACCTCGTCCACTCCCACTACTGGCTCTCCGGCCATGTCGGCTGGCTCGCCGCCGAGCGGTGGGGCGCGCCCCTCGTCCACGCCATGCACACCATGGCCAAGGTCAAGAACGCCGCGCTCGCCGAAGGCGACACCCCCGAGCCCGCGGCCCGTGTCATAGGCGAGACGCAGATCGTGCGCGCCGCCGACCGGCTGATCGCGAACACCTCCGAGGAGGCCGACGAACTCGTCCGCTTCTACGAAGCGGACCCCGGCAAGGTCGCCGTCGTCCACCCCGGTGTGAACCTGGACCTCTTCCGCCCGGCCGACGGCCGCGCGGCGGCGCGTGCCCGCCTGGGGCTGCCGCAGGACGCGTTCGTACCGCTCTTCGCCGGCCGTATCCAGCCGCTCAAGGCCCCGGACGTCCTGCTGCGCGCCGCGGCCGTCCTGCTGGAGCGATGTCCCGACCTCCGTAGGAGGATGGTCGTTCCGGTCGTGGGCGGCCCGAGCGGCAGCGGTCTGGCCAAGCCCGAGGGGCTGCACAAGCTCGCGGCCAGGCTCGGTATCGCCGATGTCGTACGGTTCTGTCCGCCGGTCGGCCAGGAGGCGCTCGCCGACTGGTTCCGCGCGGCGTCGGTGCTGGTCATGCCGTCGTACAGCGAGTCCTTCGGCCTGGTCGCCATCGAGGCGCAGGCGGCGGGGACCCCGGTGGTCGCGGCCGCGGTGGGCGGTCTCCCGGTGGCCGTACGCAACGGCCAGACCGGCTTCCTGATCCCCGGCCACGAGCCGGAGGCGTACGCCCAGGCGCTCGCCCGCTTCGTCGACCGGCCCGAGCTGGTGGACCGGATGGGGCTGGCGGCCTCGCGGCACGCGCAGTCCTTCGGGTGGGACACGGCGGCGTCGGCGACGGCGGACGTCTACACGGCCGCCGTGCATGATCACCGCGGTCGCGTACGCTCGCACCATGGCTGACGAAGCGCGAGCCGGGGCAGGCGACACCGCCCACGCCACCCACCTCGTGGAACAGAGCCTGACGTCCGCCGCGCTCGACTCCGGTCTGGAGTGGGAGAGCCCGGAGCCCGGTTCCTTCGTCGTCACACTCCCCGGCACCCGCAAGCTCTCCACGACCTGCTCCCTGCGCGTCGGCCGGCACTCCCTCTCCGTCAACGCCTTCGTCGTCCGGCACCCGGACGAGAACGAGGGGGCCGTCCACCGCTGGCTGCTGGAGCGCAACCTCAAGCTGTACGGGGTGGCGTACGCGGTCGACCGGCTCGGCGACATCTACCTCTCCGGCAAGCTGCCGCTGTCCGCCGTCGGCGAGGACGAGCTGGACCGGCTGCTCGGGTCCGTACTCGAAGAGGCCGACGGCTCCTTCAACACGCTGCTGGAGCTGGGGTTCGCGAGCGCGATCCGCAAGGAGTACGCGTGGCGGGTCTCCCGTGGTGAGTCCACGCGCAATCTCGACGCGTTCACACATCTGACGCAGCGCCCGTCGAGCTGACCGCTCGGCACCCTCCGCACGACTCTTCCCTCCCTCCGCCGCGCCGTGGCATGCTCACGCTGACCGCAGACCTGAACTGAGTTCATATATGTGGAGGTTGATGAGTGTGGGGAACGTCCGACGGACCATCAGCAGACGGGGTCTTCTCACCAGCGCCATCGCCGTGGCGGCGGCGGGTGTCGCGACCGGCCCGGCCTCGGCATCGGCGCCCGGAACACTCCGTGCGCCCCGGGCCCCGCGCGTCTCCCCGCTCTGGCGTGAGTTCACCGAGTCGCCGTTCACCCACCCCCAGATCCCCTACGTCGGCCGGGCCGGCCGGGGCGCCGGGTCTCGCCGCCTCCCGCGTCCCCGCGTGGTCGCCGACGTCCGCGCGTACGGCGCCAGGAACGACGGCTCCGCCGACGCCGCCCCCGCCATCAACCGCGCCCTCGCCGACGCGGGCAGGCGCGGCGGCGGCACGGTCCTCGTCCCGGCGGGCACCTACCGAATCGACGACATCATCCGCATCTCGCACAGCGGTGTGGTGCTGCGCGGCGCGGGCAGCGGGCGCACCAAGCTGTACGCGACGAAGAACCTCACCGAGCTGATCGGCCCGTACGGCAGCCGCTTCGGCGGCGACAAGTCGAGCTGGTCCTGGGCGGGCGGCCTCATCTGGCTCGCCCCCGAGGCCCGGCTCAACTCCCTCATCGACTCCATCAAGGCGAAGAAGTGGCCGGTGGAGGGCTGGACGGGCAACGACCGCACCGAGTTCGAACCCCTCACCGCGGTCGCACCCGCCCGCCGCGGCGACCGCACCGTCCGGGTCGAGGACGCGTCACGGATCAGGCGCGGCGAGATCGTCCTCCTCCGGGTGGCCGACGACGCCGACCACACGCTCCTGGAGCACCTGTCGGGCGGCGGCCCGGCGACGGAGGCGTACGACTGGTCCGACAAGTCGAAGCTGCTGAGTTACGTGCCGTACGAGTGGCCCGTGCGCGTCACCTCTGTAAGAGGACGCGAACTCACCCTCGAACGGCCGCTGCCCGTGGACATCCGCCCCGAGTGGAACACCATGATCACCACGCTCGTCACGCCGCTCACCGGCTCCGGCGTGGAGGGGCTGACGCTCGAAGCGGTCGAGACGCCGCAGTCGGCGCATCTGCTGGACAAGGGCCACAACGGCGTCACGTTCCAGTGCGCCTACGACTGCTGGGCGGACGACGTCACCGTCCGGCACTGCGACAACAGCTTCGGCCTCGTCGCCGCCTCCGCCTGCACTCTGCGCCGTACCCGCGTGGAGGGGCGCGGCTCGCACCATCCGTACTTCTGCCGCGAGGCCTCGCACGACAACCTCATCGAGGACTTCTTCATCGGCGCGCGGACCGTCCCGGCCCCCGCGGGCACCCAACTCCACGGCATCAACGTCGAGGGCCTCTCCAGCTACAACGTCTGGTCGCGCGGCGTGATGGAGATGGGCACCTTCGACACCCACCGGGGGCTGCCGTTCGCCAACCTCCGTACGGAGATCACGCTCGACAACAACGGCACGCACGGCGGCGACGCGTCCGCGGGTCCCCTTTACGGGGCGCGGTTCACCCACTGGAACGTCACCGTCCTCAACGAGCGGGCCGGTCTGATCAAGATCGACGGGATCGCGCCGTACAGCGCGACGGCCGGCATCAGCGAGGTGCGCGAGTTCGGGCAGATCGATGTCCCGGACTTCCAGGGCGAGTTGCACGCGCGGCTGGAGTCGTACGGCAGGCCGGGGGACCTGCGGCCGAGCAATCTGTACGAGGCGCAGCGCGGGCTCAAGGTGCGCTGAACGCCCCTACGGGGCGGGTGACTTCGCCGCGTCCGCCACGGGCCCCGGCTCCGGCTCCGGCACCGTACGCGAGTCGGGGCCGGGGTCCCGGTCCCGGTCCCGGTCCCGGTCCCGGTCGAACCCGACATCAACGCCCTCCTTGGGAAGCCCCCGCATCAGCAGCCAGTACCCGCCCGCGGCGGCCGTCCCCAGCACCGCGCACGTACCCCACAGCCAGTCGGCGCCGTAGTGGTCGATCAGGAAGCCGGACATCAGCGGGGCGACCAGCCCGGCCACCGCCCACGACATCGTGTACATGCCCTGGTAGCGGCCCCGCCCGTGGACCGGCGAGAGCCGGACCACGATGCTGGTCTGTGTCGGCGCGTTGATGATCTCGGCGAGGGTCCACACGCACACCGCCAGCGCGTAGAAGGCCAGCGACCCGGCGAAGGCGGTGAGCCCGAAGCCGTACCCCGCGAGCGCCGAGGAGAGGATCAGCAGCCTGCGGGTGTCACGGTGCTCGATGAAGCGGGTGACCGGGATCTGGAGCGCCACGATCAGCACACCGTTGAAGGCGATGATCATCCCGAAGTCGGAGCTGCTGAACCCGTCCGCGCCCATCGCGATCGGCAGCCCCACGAAGCCCTGCTGGAAGATCAGCGCGACGAGGAACGACAGCCCGACCACACTCATGAAGCGGCCGTCCCGCAGGACCGTCCGCATCCCGACCGCCGGCTCGTTCTTTCCGTCCACGAGGACGCGTTCGGGCCGGGACTCGGGCAGCTTGAGGAAGATCAGTACGGCGCAGGCCAGCGTCATCGCCGCCTCGCCCAGGAATCCGGCGAGATAGCTGAACTCGGCGATGAAGCCCGCCGCGACCGACGAGATCGCGAACCCCAGGTTGATCGCCCAGTAGTTGAGCGAGAAGGCCCGCACCCGGTCCTCGGGCTTCACGATGTCCGCCATCATCGCCTGGACGGCGGGGCGCGAGGCGTTGGAGGTCATACCGACGAGGAACGCGACGGCCGCGATGGCGGCCGGATCCTGCATGAAACCGAGCAGCGCGACCGACGCGGCCGTCGACGACTGCGCGATCAGCAGCGTGGGCCGCCGCCCGAGCCGGTCGGTCATCACGCCCGCGCCGACCGAGGAGACGACACCGCCGAGGCCGTGGAGCGAGGCGACGAGACCGGCGTACGACGCGGAGTAGCCGCGCTCCATCGTCAGATACAGCACCATGAAGGTGGCGACGAAGGCGCCGAGCCGGTTGACCAGCGTGCTCGTCCACAGCCACCAGAACTCACGGGGCAGCCCCGAGACGCTCTTCCTGACGCTCTCACCCGTGGCGCGTCTCAGTCCGGCGATGGACATGCGTCATTCCCCCGAGGTTCCCGCGGACCGGCCCGTGGGCGCCGGTCTGGCGGTGTAAGTGGCCGACTGGTCAACCGCAACTTACGTACGCGCGTCCCTCGGCCACCAGTCAATTGACGGCAGGCGTCAATCGGAATCGTTCGATTAGGCTCGGACCCATGGCCGACGCACCGTACAAGCTCATCCTCCTCCGCCACGGCGAGAGCGAATGGAACGCGAAGAATCTGTTCACCGGCTGGGTGGACGTCAACCTCACGGACAAGGGCGAGAAGGAGGCCGTGCGCGGCGGTGAGCTGCTGGCGGACGCCGGTCTGCTGCCCGACGTCCTGCACACCTCCCTGCAGAAGCGCGCGATCCGCACCGCCACGCTGGCGCTGGAGTCCGCCGACCGCTCCTGGATCCCCGTCCGCCGCTCCTGGCGCCTGAACGAGCGGCACTACGGCGCGCTCCAGGGCAAGGACAAGGCGCAGACGCTCGCCGAGTTCGGCGAGGAGCAGTTCATGCTCTGGCGCCGCTCGTACGACACCCCGCCGCCGGAGCTGGAGGACGGCACCGAGTTCTCCCAGAGCGACGACCCGCGTTACGCGACGATCCCGCCGGAGCTGCGCCCGCGCACCGAGTGCCTCAAGGACGTCGTCGTCCGGATGCTGCCGTACTGGTACGACAGCATCGTCCCGGACCTGCTGACCGGCCGTACGGTCCTGGTCGCGGCGCACGGCAACAGCCTGCGCGCGCTGGTGAAGCACCTGGACGGCGTCTCGGACGCGGACATCGCGGGCCTCAACATCCCCACGGGCATCCCGCTCGCCTACGAGCTGGACGCCGCCTTCCGCCCGGTCAAGACGGGCGGCACCTACCTGGACCCGGACGCGGCGGCGGCGGCGATCGAGGCCGTGAAGAACCAGGGCAAGAAGAAGTAGCGAGAAGAAGCGACAAGCAGAGGTAAGCGACCAGCTGTCATCAGCCCCCTGTCGTGCGGATCGTCCGCGCGGCGGGGGGCTTTTCGTATTCCCCCTATTCTCAGTGGTCACTTGCGACAACTCCTGTCTCAAAACTCGGCGCACCGCCACGACCAGTGAAAATACCTGTCGCGGAGTAATGCGATTTCCTGGCGGCGCGGCCCGCGGTGGAGGATCCTGGATCTCCATCGCAGGGGGGTACGTACGGTGTCGTACAAGAGTGAAGACATCCAAGTACAGGTGAGTCGACGGGTGTTGTGGGTGGGCAGTCAGGCCTATCCGCTGCAGAACATCGCACGCGCGTCGACCCTGGAGACGGTCATCAATCGCGGGGCCGCGGTATGGGCTTTCGTGAAAGCCATTCTGACCTGGGGAATTCTGGGCGCGATCGGCTGGGCGGTGCTGGGCGCCGGTGGTGACGCGACTTCGGACATCAGGATCGCGGTGATGGCGGTCATCCTCGCCGTCCTCGCCTACAAGCTGTTCACGCTCGTCCGCGTCCTGTCGACGCCCACGCTCTACTCGTTGGTGATCGAGACCGCCGGATCGCCCAATCACGCACTGACCAGTGACGACAGGGATCTGGTCATCCGAATCGTCCACGACATCATGGACGCGATCGACAACGCCGAAGCGGCGTTCACCTACAACGTGAAGAACTACTACGGCGATGTGATCAAGCAGATCGGGGACCGCAACGTGGGGAAGCAGGCGACGACTTGAGCACGAACAACTACTACGGCGACTCGGTGGAACAGCACGGTGACGGCAACATCGGCATGATCAAGAATTCGGCGCCGGCCGACCCGCAGGTGGCCTTCCGCGAAATGATCGCGGCGGTACAGATTCTGCGGGAGCGGGTAAATCCGGCGGACCGCGCCGTGATTGACGATTCCCTGAACGAACTCACCGCGAGCGAAGGGGACGAGGGCCGTTTCCGCCGGGCCCTGGCCGGGATCGCCGGAGTGGCGACGATGGTCGGCGGGGTGGGCGTCCCGGTGGTCGAGGCGGTGCAGCGGGTCGCCGCCGCCTTCACGCAGTAGTACCCGGCAGACGTGACGGCGGGCGGAGCCCCGTCGTACGTAGCAGGGCCCGGTCCGGGTGGAGGTCCACCACCGGACCGGGCCCTTGTCCATGTCAGCCGCAGCTGCCCCCGCAGGCGCACGGCGCACCCGACTGGCAGCCGCAACCGCAGCCGGAGCCGCAGCCGCAGGCGCCGAGGAGCACCAGCCACGCTCGTTCGTCGGGTGCTTCCTGCTGGGCATCGGTCATGGGGGACTCGGCCATGGTTCCTCCTCGAAGGTGTGCACGGGCGTACGGGGTGGCGTCTGCGTCCATTGCATCCCCACCGTGGCGGGCGCATCAACGGCGCATGCGCGCAGGCGCCCCCCAATACCACCCCGATACGCCCCCTGCGCCCCCAATCGCGAAGGCGCCCGCGAAGGCAACCGCGCAGCCGAAGCGGCGGCCGTCAGGCCCCTTCGACCGGCGCCTCCGCCTGCTGGATCTCGTCCGCGTGCTCACCCGTCACCAGGTACACCACACGCTTGGCCACCGACACCGCGTGGTCGGCGAACCGCTCGTAGTACCGGCCGAGCAGCGTCACGTCCACCGCCGTCTCGATGCCGTGCTTCCAGCGGTCGTCCATCAGGTGCTGGAACAGCGTGCGGTGCAGCAGGTCCATCTCGTCGTCGTCCTGCTCCAGCTGGAGCGCCAGATCGACGTCCTTGGTGATGATGACCTCGGCCGCCTTCGCCATCAGCCGCTGCGCGAGCTGCCCCATCTCCAGGATGGTCGCGTGCAGGTCGTGCGGCACGGCGTTGACCGGGAAGCGGAGCCGCGCCAGCTTGGCGACGTGCTGCGCCAGGTCGCCCGAGCGCTCCAGGTCCGCGCTCATCCGCAGCGACGTGACCACGATCCGAAGATCCGTGGCGACCGGCTGCTGCCGCGCCAGCAGCGCGATGGCCCTGGCCTCCAGGTCGTGCTGAAGATCGTCGACCTTCTGGTCACCGGCGATCACGCTCTCGGCGAGCTTCAGGTCCGCGTCGAGCATGGACGTCGTGGCGCGCCCGATCGCCGACCCGACCAGTCGGGCCATCTCGACCAGGCCCTCGCCGATCGAGTCAAGTTCCTCGTGGTACGCGTCCCGCATGGGTGTCCCTCTCTGGATTTTCCTGCTGGTGGTCCGGGGGTGTCCGAGTACGTCGAAAGGCCCCCGGACAGCGCTGTCCGCGTCGCACGGACGCCGACTGACCGCCAGGGGTCGGGGGCTGTCGAACCCCCACGCTCCCACGTTCGGGCCGCCAGGAGTCCGGATGCTCCCTCCCAAGTGAACCGGTACTTTCTCCACGGTGAACTCTGGGCGACGAGTGTTCGAGGAGACACCTGTACGGCTGGGAGAGTGTCACTCACCCCGCTTAACCTGGGACGCATGGACGTGAACGCGGCAGTCGCCGCATTGGCAGCGATCGCCGGGGCCTGTACCGGCGTGATCGCCATGCTGGCGTTCCGCTGGAGCGAGCGCGACCAGGCCAGGCCCACCCGTAGCTCACTGCATACGGAAGCCGGCCTTCCACCCGGCGTCGACACCGTGCTCTCCGTTCTCCGCTCCTCCGCCGTCGTGCTCGACGAGAGCGACTCGGTGGTCAAGGCCAGCTCCGCCGCCTACGCGCTGGGCCTGGTCAGGGGCGGCAAACTGGCCGTCGACCCGATGCTGCACATGGCACGCGACACCCGGCGCGACGGCGAGATACGCCAGGTGGAGCTGGACCTGCCCCGGCGCGGCACCGGCCGCGGCGAGGCCCTGGCCGTCTCCGCCCGGGTGGCACCGCTCGGCTCCCGTCTCGTCCTGCTCCTGGTCGAGGACCTCACGGAGGCGCGCAGGATCGAAGCGGTCCGGCGTGACTTCGTGGCGAACGTCAGCCATGAACTCAAGACCCCCACCGGGGCGCTCTCCCTGCTCTCCGAGGCCGTCATGGACGCCTCCGACGACCCCGAGGCGGTCACCCGCTTCGCCGGCCGTATGCAGATCGAGGCGACCCGGCTCACCAATCTCGTACAGGAACTCATCGACCTCTCACGGGTGCAGAACGACGACCCGCTGGAGGACGCCGAGCCGGTACGGGTGGAGGAACTGGTCGCCGAGGCCATCGACAGGTCCCGGCACGCCGCGTCCACCAAGCAGATCACCATGGCCGCCGGTGGCGCCGCCGATCTGCGAGTCTGGGGTAACCGCGGCCAGCTGGCCGCGGCCCTCGGCAATCTCGTCGAGAACGCCGTCAACTACTCCCCGGCCCGCACTCGTGTGGGCATCGCGGCCCGGCGCGTGGCCGTACCCGGCGGGGATCTGATCGAGATAGCCGTCACCGACCAGGGGATCGGCATCTCCGAGAAGGACCGCGAGCGCGTCTTCGAGCGGTTCTACCGAGTCGATCCGGCCCGCTCCCGGGCCACCGGTGGTACGGGCCTCGGCCTGGCCATCGTCAAGCACGTGGCCGCCTCGCACGGCGGGGAGGTCACGATGTGGAGCTCCGAAGGCCAGGGCTCCACCTTCACCCTGAGGCTCCCCGAGGCGGGCGCCGGACGGGACCGCACACCCACCGGCCCGGACGAAGTCGCCCAGCGCCGCTTTCACCACGACGTCAACGATCTTGACCAATCGACTGAGATCCCTGCCCCGGAGGTCCTTCCGTGACCCGAGTGCTCGTCGTCGAGGATGAGGAATCCTTCAGCGACGCCCTTTCCTACATGCTCCGCAAGGAAGGCTTCGAGGTCGCCATCGCGACCACCGGGCCCGCGGGGCTCGACGAGTTCGAACGCAACGGCGCCGATCTCGTCCTCCTCGACCTGATGCTGCCCGGCCTGCCCGGCACCGAGGTGTGCCGACAGCTGCGCGGGAAGTCCAATGTCCCGGTGATCATGGTGACCGCCAAGGACAGCGAGATCGACAAGGTCGTCGGCCTGGAAATAGGAGCCGACGACTATGTGACCAAGCCCTTCTCCTCGCGGGAGCTGGTGGCGCGCATCCGCGCGGTGCTGCGCCGCAGGGGCGAGCCGGAGGAGGTCGCGCCGGCCGCTCTGGAGGCGGGGCCCGTCCGGATGGACGTGGACCGCCACGTCGTGACGGTCTCCGGCGGCAAGGTCGACCTGCCGCTCAAGGAGTTCGACCTCCTGGAGATGCTGCTGCGCAACGCGGGCCGCGTGCTGACCCGTATGCAGCTCATCGACCGGGTCTGGGGCGCGGACTACGTGGGGGACACCAAGACCCTCGACGTCCACGTCAAGCGGCTGCGGGCCAAGATCGAGCCGGACCCCGGCGCGCCGCGGTATCTGGTGACGGTGCGCGGTCTCGGCTACAAGTTCGAGCCGTAAACCGGCATCCCCGACCGCATCCGTCACGCGTGAGGGCGCCGCACCGGCATCCGGTGCGGCGCCCTCACGCGTACGACGGCGAGCCGGCGATCGGTGCCCGGCGATCAGTGCCCGGTGTTCGTGGACGCCGATGCGGCGTCCGTCGGCGTGGACGAGTCGCCCTGCTCGGTGCCCTGGTCCGCGCCTTCGGCGGTGCCCTCTTCGGGGGTGCCCTCGGCGTCGTCGCCGCCGGGTGTCCCCGTCTCCCCGCCGGTGGTGCCCGACGGCGTCCCCGAAGGGGATCCGCTCGGCTTCTCCGAGGGACTCGCCGACGGCGAAGGCAGCGCGCTCGGCCCGAAGCCGGTGAACGGGCCGGTCGCCGGCACCACGAAGGCGTCGAGCTCGACGTCGCCGGTGTCGCTGAACTGGAACACGACCCGCTGGGCGTCGCCGTTCCGCGCCGCCTCGTCGCCACCGTCGATCACGGCGGAGGCGTTGCCCTCGCCGCCGATGAGGACGGAGCCGTTGGCGGGCACCGTGACCGGTCCCTTGCCCTTGGCCGGGGTGATCTTCACCGTCGCGCCGCTGCCCGGCAGCGTGATCGCGTCGAGTGTCTGCTGGCTGCGGCCGTTGTTGAAGAGCTTCGCCGTGACGGCGGCGGGCCCCTCGGCGCCGGCCTTCGGCTGCGTGACGACCGTGGCGTTCTGGATGGTGATGTCGCCGATCGAGGTCGCGGCGTTGTCAGGTCGGACGCCGAGCGTCTGCGCGTCGTTGCCGGCACCGCACGCGGCGAGCGAGGCGATCGAGAACGCGATGGCAGACGCGGCGAGGGTGCCGCGTCGAAGGCTGCGGCTCACGGTGGCGGCAACTCCTTGGACGTACGGGCGGGCTGCGGACGGCTAACGATGGTTCAGCGCGCTCAGGTTACCGAGCCCCCGTCACGCCTCCGCACCCGACCCGCCCTCAACTGCGCCCGGCAGGCTCGGCGGAGATCCGCGCACAGGACGGACCGGGGCTGAGCGCAGGCCGCGCGCAGGGCCGCGCGCGGGACGGAGTGGCGGGTGGAGTGATGGGCGGAAGTAAGTGTGGACGGCATGTTTAGTACGTCGTTCACATAAGTCCGGTGATCAATTCCCCGACCCGACACACATTCCTTACGAATAGCGCCGCATAGAGCCGCGGGGACTTCGGTGATCAAATTCGGATTGGGTTCACACTTCCGTCCGTACGCGTGACCGACATCCGAACGGAGCATGGGAAGTTCAGCCCTCGGAACCAGACAAATGTGGAGGTTCACCCCATCGGGATAGGGTTCGAGGCGGTGGAACGGGTGTGTTTCCGTCCGGCTTCGCAGCGGCTCCCACCTGCGAATACCCGCTTCCGGAAGCCGCTCGCAGCACGTTCCTATTGCTGTTGTCAAGCCCCGAGATGCGCCCTGACCTGCGAAAACGCCATTCAGAAGAAGCCGTTCCCGTGTTACCCTGGATAGCCACGGAAGGGGTACCTGTCACATGACGTTCAAGGTTGGCGACACCGTGGTCTATCCCCATCACGGGGCCGCGCTGATCGAGGCTATCGAAACTCGTCAGATCAAAGGCGTGGACAAGACCTACTTGGTGCTCAAGGTCGCCCAGGGCGACCTGACGGTTCGTGTCCCGGCGGACAATGCGGAGTTCGTCGGAGTGCGCGACGTGGTCGGTCAGGATGGGCTGGACCGGGTCTTCGAGGTGCTGAGGGCTCCGTACGCAGAAGAGCCGACGAACTGGTCCCGGCGCTACAAGGCAAATCTTGAGAAGCTCGCCTCCGGCGATGTCATCAAGGTCGCCGAAGTGGTCCGTGACCTCTGGCGTCGGGAACGAGAGCGTGGACTGTCCGCAGGTGAGAAGCGCATGCTCGCCAAGGCGCGCCAGATTCTGGTGAGCGAGCTGGCTCTCGCGGAGAACACGAACGAGGACAAGGCCGAGGCTCTGCTCGACGAGGTTCTCGCGTCCTGACCGGGTCCTGACCCGGGCGTCCCGGCTGTCCTACACGGTCGATGTGCCCGTCTTCGGCGCATCCACACCGATCAGCAGCCGGGCGTGAACCAGGCCATGCATGAATTGCATCAATGCCGCGGTGCCCGCTGACCAGCAGTGATTCCCATGCTGCGTCGCCGGGCACTGCGGCATGCCCACGGAGCCTCACTCCTTGGTGAACCTCACAACCGGAGCCTCTTCACGAGGCCCACAAGACCCATCTGGCCCTAAGATCTATTCGGCTGTGACACCCCGTCACACCTCACACCCACCGAATTCCCCGCCCGATCCCGGTTCGATCCTGGTGTGCCGGGCCCGGGGCAGCTGGCGCAGCTGGTCTCGACCAGTGTCACGGAAGGGTCCGGTCAAGGTGCCGCGCCCGGCACGCTTGAGGCCATACCCATGTCGGCCGAGGAAACAAACCTGCCGGAGTGCAACCGATGTCAGACGAATCGAGCCGACACCGCACCGCCGCCGTGATCCCCGCGGCGGGCCGTGGCATACGACTCGGCCCCGGCGCCCCCAAGGCGCTCCGCAGCCTGGGCGGCACCCCGATGCTGGTCCACGCGGTACGGGCCATGGCGGCCTCCCGCGCGGTCTCCCTCGTGGTCGTGGTGGCCCCGCCCGAAGACACCGCGGCGGTGAAGCTGCTCCTCGACGAGCACTCGCTGCCCGTACGCACCGACTACCTCGTGGTGCCCGGCGGCGAGACCCGCCAGGAGTCCGTACGGCGCGGCGTGGAGGCCCTGCCGGACGACATCACCACCGTTCTCGTCCACGACGCGGCCCGGCCGCTCGTACCGGTCGACACCGTGGACGCGGTGGTCGACGCCGTACGGGCCGGAGCGCCCGCCGTCGTCCCCGCCCTGCCGCTCGCCGACACCGTCAAAGAGGTCGAGCCGGGCGGGAAGGACCAGCCCGAGCCGGTCGTCGCCACCCCCGAGCGGGCCAGGCTGCGCGCCGTACAGACCCCGCAGGGCTTCGACCGGGACACGCTCGTACGCGCGCATCTGAGCGTGCCGTCCGCCGGCCAGGGCGCCACGGACGACGCGGGGCTCGTCGAACAGCTCGGTGAGCCCGTCGTGGTCGTGCCCGGCCACGAGGAGGCGTTCAAGGTGACCCGGCCGCTGGACCTGGTGCTGGCCGAGGCCGTACTCGCCCGCAGGAGGGCCAACGATGGATTCTGACC
>NZ_JARJHW010000181.1:0-14992 GCF_040560175.1 Streptomyces panacea | reverse complement strand
GCCAAGACCCGCGTCTACGCCCCGCCGGGCGACGCCTTCGAGCTCGGGCTCGTCCTCGGGCCCCTCCGTCGCGGGCCCGCCGACCCCACCTTCCGTACCGCCTCCGACGGCTCCGCCGTCCGCGCCACCCGGACGCCCGCCGGGCCCGGCACCCTGCGGGTCAGGGCCGGGGACGGGGACGTGCGCGCCGAGGCGTGGGGCCCCGGGGCCGACTGGCTGCTGGAGCGGCTGCCCGAGATGCTCGGCGCGTCGGACGACCCGGCCGCCTTCGTCCCGCGCCACAGACTCCTCGCCGCCGCCCAGCGCCGCCGCCCCGGCCTGCGCCTGTGCCGTACCGGCCTTGTCCTGGAGTCGCTGATCCCGTCGGTCCTGGAGCAGAAGGTCACGACGATCGAGGCGAACCGCTCCTGGCGCCACCTCGTACGGAAGTACGGCGAGCCCGCCCCCGGCCCGTACGGCGACCGGGCCCGCGACCGCGACGGCGCCATGTATGTCATGCCCGACCCCCGCACCTGGGCCATGATCCCGTCCTGGGAGTGGCACAAGGCCGGGGTCGACTCCAAGCGCTCCGACACCATCGTGCGCGCGGTCCGCGTCGCCCGCCGGCTGGAGGAGGCCGCCGCCATGGAGCCCGAACCCGCCGCCGCCCGCCTGGAGTTGATCACGGGGATCGGTCCGTGGACCTCCGCCGAAGTCCTTCAGCGGTCGAACGGGGCCCCGGACGCCGTCACCGTGGGCGACCTCCATCTGCCGGGCATCGTCGGCTACGCGCTCGCCGGCCGCCCCGACACCGACGACGCCGGGATGCTCGAACTGCTGGAGCCGTACGCCGGGCAGCGCCACCGCGCCGTACGGCTCATCCTCCTCACGGGGCGTACGCCACCACGCCGCGCCCCCCGCATGCCCGTCGGCAGAATCGCGCACCTGTAGCCGGATCGCGCACCCGTGGGCGGGCGGGGCAGTTCAGCGCACCGAGATGAAGTCCTCCGCCGCCCGCCCCGGCCGCGGCTTCGGCTCCGCCGCCGCGTGCCCGACCGCCACCGCGCCCATCGGGTCCCAGTTCGCGGGCAGTTCGAGCACGTCCCGTACGACATCGCGGCAGAACATCGTCGACGACACCCACGCGGAGCCGAGCCGCTCACCCGCCAGTGCCACGAGGAAGTTCTGCACACCGGCGCCCGTCGCGACCACGAACATCTCGCGCTCGGCCGTGTCGCGGCGCTCGTCTCCGTACGTATGCGCGCCGTCCGCCACCAGGCACGGCACCACCAGATACGGCGCGGCGCGCAGCACGTCCCCGCGCCGCACCCGCTTGGCCACCGACTCCTCCGACTTGCCGTCGCGGCGCAGGTCCGCGATCCACGCGTCCCGCATCGCGTCGAGGAGCCGGACGCGCGACTCGGGCGACTCCAGCAGGACGAACCGCCACGGCGTCGTGTGATGCGGCGCGGGCGCCGTCACCGCCGCGGCGACCGCGCGGCGCACCGCGCCGGGATCGACCGGCTCGTCGGTGAACTCCCGGACCGTACGGCGCTGGGTGACCGCTTCTCGTACCGCCTCGGACGTCCCGAGCCGGAACATGTCGTCCGCCGCGACCCGCACCATCGCCCGCGCGCCGTCCGCCGATTCGCCCACCAGCCGCGCGAGGCCGGTCACCACCGCCACCGGCAGCCCGGCGGCCTTGCCCTTCACCAGGTCGCCGGCGGCGGCCAGTTCGTCGGCGAGAGCGACGACCGTCGCGCTCAACGGATTGCCGTGCGCGTCCGTACCGCCACGCAGATCGTCCAGGACCCGCACTCCCGCCGCGCCGATCGCGACGTCCGTCAGCCCGTTGCGCCACGGTCGGCCGAAGGTGTCCGTCACGAGCACGCCGACGTCCACGCCCAGCGCGTCCCGCAGCCCGTCCCGGATCGCGCGGGCCGACGCGTCGGAGTCCTCGGGCAGCAACAGCACCGTCCCCGTGGGGGTGTTGGACGCGTCGACACCGGCCGCGGCCATCACCAGACCCTGCCGGTTCTCCACGATCCGCAGCGGCCCGCGCCGCGCGACGACGCGGACGGTCTCCGCGTCGATCGCCGCCTCGCGGTCCCGCGCCTCGACGATCCTGCCCTCGGCCTTGGACACGATCTTCGACGTGACGAGGAGGATGTCCCCGTCGGCCAGACCGGGCCCCGCAGCGACGATCAGCTTCGCGAGATCGTCGCCCGCGCGGACCTCCGGCAGCCCTTCGAGCGCGCGCACGCTGTACGACGCGGCCTCGGACCCACCCTCGGACCCACCTCCGTAGGACGCTTCGTGGGACGTCATGCCCGCACCTCCTCGGCCAGCGCCAGCGCCTCACGCGCCATCGCGGTGGTCGCCTCCAGGTCCGTCATCATCAGCGGTACGGCCCTGCTGCGGATCCCCGCGCCCTCGATCTCCGCGACCGACGCCGCGTCCACCGTGTCGACCAGCCAGCCGTCCAGCAGCCCCGAACCGTAGTGCTGCGCCACGGCGGTGGCCGTCGACTCGACGCCGATCGCCGCGAGGACCTTGTCGGCCATGCCGCGTACGGGCGCGTCCCCGACGATCGGCGAGAGCCCGACGACCGGCACTCCCGCGTCGGCGATGCCCTCGCGGATCCCCGGCACGGCCAGGATCGTGCCGATGCTGACGACGGGGTTGGACGGCGGGAAGAGGATGACGTCGGCCTGGGCGAGGGCCTCCAGCACACCGGGCGCCGGCTTGGCCTGGTCGGCGCCGACGGGAACGACCGCGTGGGCCTCCACGGAGGCGCGCATCTTCACCCAGTACTCCTGGAAGTGCACGGCCCTGCGCTCGCCGGTGGGGCTGTCCGGCACATCGACGGCGACGTGTGTCTCGACGCGGTCGTCGGACATCGGCAGCAGCCGCACCCCGGGCTTCCAGCGCGCGCAGAGCGCCTCGGTGACCGCGCTCAGCGGATAACCGGCGCCCAGCATCTGCGTGCGGACGATATGGGTGGCGAAGTCGCGGTCGCCGAGGCCGAACCACTCGGGCCCCACGCCGTACGCCGCGAGCTCGGCCTTGACCTGGAACGTCTCGCCCTCGCGCCCCCAGCCCTGCTCTTCATTGATGCCTCCCCCGAGGGTGTACATCACCGTGTCGAGGTCCGGGCAGACCTTCAGCCCGAACAGATGGATGTCGTCACCGGTGTTGCCGATCACCGTGATGTCCGCGTCCGGCGCGGCCTGCTTGAGGCCACGCAGGAAACGGGCACCACCGATACCGCCGGCCAGAACCACAATGCGCATGCTGTGCAGTTTGTCAGGCGGGTACGACATCCTGGGCCGCCGGGGCGCACCGGGCGGAGTGCATCGGCATCTCGGTCAGACCCGGGAAGTAGATGTGCAGACTCACAGCCGGTTCGAGTGAATCGTTGACCACTTCGTGGACGTATCCGGGGGCGAAGACCCGCTGCGCGCCGCCGCCGAGCGAGCGGCTCGCCTTCTCCGTACGCTCCGTCAGTTCACCGTCGAGGACGGTCAGGACGCCGGACGAGCGGCCGTGGTCGTGCGGTCCGCTGCCCTGGCCCGGCACCCAGGAGAGCAGCCACACCTCGTAGCCGGGGCCGGCGCTCAGCCGGTGGTACCAGCGGCTGGTGGCGTCGTACCGGACGAGCGCGGCCCATCGCGCCCGGTCGGCGGCGATGGCACGGGCCAGACCGGCGAACTCGGCCACGGTGCCGGGATGCTCCCGGGCGGGCTGGAGAAGGTGCGGCACCTCAAGGAGGTCGCCTGCGATCTGAAGGTCGCTGTCGCTGTTCATGGGTGTGGAGGTTCCTCGGCAGAAGGCCTGAGCGAGCTACGGGAGGTGAACGGAGACGCGCGAAGCGCGAAACAGGGAGAACGGGGCGAACGATGTGTTCGGCCGGAGCTTCAGTGGCTCAACAGCTCGGACAACAGGAACAGCAACAGCGGGCCTGGACAGCACTGCGGAATCCACGGGTGTGGATCGCGTACGAGGCTGAGGTGACCGGCATGCATTCAAAGGTGGCGGGAACGGTTCCCGCTTGTCAACTCAATGACCGATTTGGCGGCAATGTTTCACCTCATCCGGTTACTGGGTTCGGGGAAAGGTTTGTGCGGCCGCTGACGCGGAGACATGGCGCAGCAGCCGTGCTCGCAAACACCGTCGCGCTTCCGTGATCGGACTGTGATTCGGATCGCTTCCGTGGCTGGATCGCAACATCGACGAGGCTCCGGACGTCTCCCTCGGGGAGGAGTGGATGCGGGCAGGCCAGTGGCATGTGTCAGGTTTTTGGTGATTTGAACACTTTCCGCATAGCCTTGGTTCCGCAGAGTGAATACCGGGGCCAATAGCAGATCTCGGCTTGACTGGCTCGTATCCGCACACTTGTAATTTCACTCGTGTCGTTCGGCCGAAAACGGTAACGGCCGCAAGCACGGGGACGTAAAGACAGACGAGGGGCGCACATGACCGAGCTGTTCGAACAACTGCTGGTCGAGGACGCGGACGAGGAACTCGGCTGGCAGGAGCGCGCGTTGTGCGCCCAGACCGATCCCGAGTCCTTCTTCCCCGAGAAGGGCGGCTCCACCCGGGAGGCGAAGAAGGTCTGTCTCGCCTGTGAGGTCCGCTCCGAATGCCTGGAGTATGCCCTCGCCAACGACGAGAGATTCGGTATCTGGGGCGGTCTGTCCGAGCGTGAACGCCGCCGTCTCAAGAAGGCCGCGGTTTGAACAGTTCCGGCCATTCTCCGGTCGCACCCTGCGCGATAGCCCGCGCGTCACCTCGCGCGACATTCTCTGAACGGTCCGTTGTCTGCGTCCTCTTCGCAGGCGGCGGACCGTTGTCGTGACCGGCGCGGACGGCCCGGCCCGGCGCTGTCTCCCAGGTCGTCCGGTTTGTCCGGGCGCTCGGCGATCCGGCGCTTGTTCGTACCGTTAGTGTGGGGCCCCGTCCGAGACGCCCCAACGCCCCGTCGGGGCGACCCCCCGGCCGGAGGGCCCCTACCTCGATGTCCGTCACCACAGCCGCGTTCGATTCAGCCACCGCACCGGAGTACCCGCGGCACGTCGTGACCGCGGTGCTCGTCTCCCACGACGGTGCCCGCTGGCTCCCCGACGCCCTCACCGGGCTGATCGGCCAGGAACGCCCCGTACAGAACGTCATCGCCGCCGACACCGGCAGTGCCGACGAATCGGCCACGCTGCTCACCGAATCGCTCGGCCCGGACCGCGTCGTCCACCTCGCCCGCCGCACCAGCTTCGGTACGGCCGTCGAGGAAGCGATCCGCACCGCCGGCGTGCTCACGCCCGACGAGTTGCCCTATCTGAAACGCCCGAGCGGCTGGGATCCGGCCACCCGGACCTGGCAGGACGACGCGTACGACATGCCCGAACTGCCCCACGGCGAGCCCGTGCAGTGGCTGTGGCTGCTCCACGACGACTGCGCGCCCGACCCCGACGCCCTCGCCGAGCTCCTGCGCGTCGTCGACACCGACTCGCACGCCGCGATCGTCGGCCCCAAGCTGCGCGGCTGGTACGACCGCAAGCAGCTCCTTGAGGTCGGCGTCTCCATCGCCAACAGCGGGCGCCGCTGGACCGGCCTGGACCGGCGTGAACAGGACCAGGGCCAGCACGACCAGGTCCGCACCGTGCTCTCCGTCTCCAGCGCGGGCATGCTCATCCGCCGGGACGTCTGGGACGAACTCGGCGGCTTCGACCGCAGACTTCCCCTGATGCGCGACGACGTCGACCTGTGCTGGCGCGCGCACGCCGCGGGACACCGGGTGCTCGTCGCACCCGACGCCGTCCTCAGGCACGCCGAGGCCGCCGCGCGCGAGCGCCGCACCGTCGACTGCGCGGGCCGCTCCGTCGTCAACCCGCACCGCGTCGACAAGGCCGGCGCCGTCTACACGATGCTCGTCAACTCACGCGGCGCCGTGCTGCCCTACGTACTACTGCGGCTCGTCGTCGGCACGCTCCTGCGCACCGTCGCCTACTTGGTGGGCAAGGCGCCCGGACAGGCCGTCGACGAAGTCATGGGTCTGTCCGGCACGCTCCTGCGCCCCGGCAGAATCATCGGCGCGCGAAAACGACGAGGCAAAGGCGTCGTCGAAGCAAGCGAACTTCGCGCGCTTTTCCCGCCACCCGGCGCCACCGTCCGGGCAACGGTCGAGCAAGTAGCTGGAAGCCTCGGTGGCGGCTCTGAGACCGAGGCCGGTGGCTCACGCCACGGCGTGGTGGAGTCGGGCCCCGGCGGGGACGACGCGGACTTCCTGGAGATCGAGCAGTTCGCGCGGCTGAAGCGCCTGGCTCACAAGCCGGGTCCCGTCCTCTTCGCCGTACTGCTCATCGTCTCTCTCGTCGCCTGCCGGGCCCTGCTCGGCGGCGGCGCACTCGCGGGCGGCGCGCTGCTGCCCGCACCGCCGGACGTGGCGGGCCTGTGGTCCCGTTACGCCGACGGCTGGCACCCCGTCGGAACGGGCGGCACCCAGACCGCGCCTCCGTACCTCGCGGTCCTCGCCGCCCTGTCGGCGCTGTTCCTCGGGTCGACCGGCTTCGCGCTGACCCTGCTGCTCGTCTGCTCCGTACCGCTGGCCGGAGTCACCGCGTACTTCGCCTCCCGGCCGCTCATCGAGTCGAAGCTGCTGCGAGCCTGGGCGAGCGTCGCGTACGCCTTCCTGCCCGCCGCCACCGGCGCCCTGGCCACCGGGCGGCTCGGTACGGCCGTGCTGGCCATCCTGCTGCCGCTGATCGCGCGGACGGCCGTCGCGGCGTACGGATTCCGCGCCGAGTCCCAGGAGGGCACGGCGGGAGCCGCGCGTGGCAGCTGGCGCGCCACCTGGGCGTACACCTTCCTGCTCACCCTCGCGATGGCGTTCACCCCGGTCGTCTGGCCGATGGCGCTCGTCCTCGGCCTCACGGTCCTGGTCCTGCGGCGCGGCGACATCGTGGCGTACGGGCTGCGCCTGCTGGCCGTGGTCGGCACCCCGCTGCTCGTCCTGGCCCCCTGGTCGCTCTCGCTGCTGACGGCACCGTCCGACCTCTTCCGGGAAGCGGGACTGGAATTCGGTACGGGGCAGGCCACCGCGCTCGATCTGCTCGGTATGAGCCCCGGCGGCCCCAAGGCCGCGGGCGGGGTCCTGCTGATCGGTGTCGTCCTGGCGGCACTGGCCGCGCTGCTGCGCGGCGAGCGGCAGTTCGCCGTACGGGCGGCCTGGGTGGCCGCCCTCGTGGCACTGGTCTTCGCCGTCCTCACGAACAACTCCGGCTGGGCCGGCCCCGCCACCCTCGTCTACGGTCTGGCGCTCATCGCGGCGGCCGTGCTCGGCGCCGACGGCGCCAAGGACCGCGTCGCCAGCCAGAGCTTCGGCTGGCGACAGCCCGTCGCGGCGGTCATCGCCCTCGCGGCCGGGGCGGCGCCGCTGCTCGCCGCGGGCGGCTGGATGATCAGCGGCGCGTCCGGCCCGCTGGAGCGGCGCGACCCGGTGCAGGTACCGGCGTTCGTCGCCGAGGAGAGCATCACCCGCGACCAGCCGCGCACGCTGATCCTCGGTGGCACGTCGGCCGCGGAGGTCTCGTACTCGCTCGTCCGCGGCTCCGGCGGCCGGCTCGGTGACGCCGAGCTGACCGAGTCGGGCGGCGGCGACCCCGGGCTCGACAAGGTCGTCGGACGCCTCGTCGCGGGCTCCGGCGCGGACCAGACCGACCAGCTCAGCGGCTTCGCGATCCGCTACGTCCTCGTGCGCGACGGCGCCCCGGCGCAGATGTCGCGCGTGCTCGACTCCACCCCCGGCCTCAGCCGGCTCAGCCAGCTCGACGGCAGCGCGCTGTGGCGCGTCGACCGCCAGATCTCGCGGGCCACGATCATCGAGGGCGAGAGCGACGCCGAGCCGCTGCCCGTCGGATCGTCCACGGTCGAGGCCCACACCGACATCCCGGCCGGCCAGGCCGGGCGGGTGCTGCGGATCGCCGACCGGGCCGCCGAGGGCTGGCAGGCCACGCTCGACGGCCGCGTCCTGGAGAGGACGACCGTCGACGGCTGGGCACAGGGATTCGAACTCCCCGCCGAGGGCGGCAGGCTCGACCTCACGTACGAGGACACGTTCACCCACACCGCGTGGGTCTGGGCGCAGGGCGCGCTCGCCGTCGTGCTGCTCGTGCTCGCCCTGCCGGGGCGGCGCAAGGAGATCGACGACGACCTGCCCGAGGAGGGCGCCGAGGTGCCCGCAGAGCCCGTGTCGGGCGAGGGCCGCCGGGCACGCAGGCTCCGGGCCGCCGCGCAGGCGGAGGCCGAGGCTGAGACGGCGGAAGGCACCGAGAGCGCCGAGACCGTTCCGCCGGAGCCGGCGGAGGCCCCGTACGTCGCCGCCGCGGCTGTTCCGCAGCAGCAGTCGTACGGAGAGTGGGACGGCCAGGCGGCCCAGACGGCCTACCAGGGCGCGGACTACGGCTCGTACCAGACGAACGAGCAGCAGTACCAAGGCGGCCCGACCGAACAGCAGCAGTACGAAGGCGCCCCCTACCAGGGCGCGCAGCAGTACGACGGTACGCAGCAGTACGAGGGCGCTCCGCAGTACGACGCCGACGGATATCAGATCTACCAGCAGTACCCGGCGGACCAGTACCAGCAGCAGGCACAGGCACCGGCACAGGTGCAGTACGACCAGTACGGATACGTCGTCCAACAGCCGTACGTGGAAGGGCAGCAGCCCTACACCGACGCCCAACAGCCGTACACCGACGGCAACGAGAACGAGCAGCGTCCCGACGGGAGCAGCAACCAGTGAACCGCACGACCCTCTCCCTCATCGCGGCCACGACGGCGCTCGCGGCGGTCACCGGATTCGCCGCGGTCACCGCGCCCGACTCCGCCGACACGACGACGGCGAAGACGCCCGCGCGGCTTCCCGTGGAGCGCAGCAGCCTGCTCTGTCCCACGCCGAGCACCTCGGAGCTGGCCGAGACGGTGTACACGTCCTTCACCCCGGCCGGAACGGCGGACGCCGGCACGGATGGTGCCGCCGAACTCGCGCCGTCCGTCGCGCCCTTGGCCGACACGGACACCGCCGACGACGAGAAGAAGACGGACGACAAGGCCAAGGACGACGAAGCGAAGGACGAGCCGAAGGAGCCTGCGGCGGACGGAGCGGACGCGAAGGCCAAGCCGTTCCTGGCCCTCAAGGAGCCCGGCAAGCCCGTCTCCGGGGCCAAGAACGGTGCGGACGCCCCCGCGCTCGTCGGCACCGCCACCGGCCCTCTCGCGCCCGGCTGGACCACCCAGCAGACCACCACGGTCACGGCCGGCGACTCACGTGGACTGTTCGGCATGACCTGCACGGCCCCCGACACCGACTTCTGGTTCCCCGGCGCGTCCACGGACAAGCCGCGCCAGGACTACGTCCACCTCACCAACCCGGACGACACGGCGGCCGTCGTCGACATCGCGCTCCACGGCAAGGAGGGCCTTCTCAAGTCCTCCACCGGAGAAGGCATTCCGGTCCCGGCCCGGTCCAGCGTCCCCGTCCTGCTGTCGACCCTCACAGGAGAGGCCGAGCCGAACGTCACCGTCCACGTCAGCACCCGTACGGGCCGCGTCGGCGCCGTGGTCAACGCCGCCGAGGACAAGATCGGCGGCGACTGGCTGGCCGCCTCGGCCGATCCCGCGCCCCGCGCGGTGCTCCCCGGAATCCCGGCCGACGCCACCTCCGTACGACTGGTGGTCTTCGCGCCCGGTGAGGACGACGCCGAGCTGAAGGTGCAACTGGCGAGCAAGAGCGGCACGATCGTTCCGTCCTCCGCCGCCGAGCCGCTCAACGTGAAGTCGGGCATGACGGCCTCGCTCGACCTGGGGGACGTCACCAAGGGCGAGGCCGGCTCGGTGCGTATCGGCCCGGGAGAGGGCGGGGGCGAGACCCCGGTGGTCGCCGCGCTGCGCGTCGTACGGGGCAAGGGCGACGACCAGGAGGTCGCCTTCATCCCGGCGACCGGCCCAGTCACGGAGCGTGCGACGGCCGCCGACAACCGGGCCAAGGGCTCGACACTGTCGCTCACCGCGCCGGACAAGACGGGGAAGGTGAAGGTCACGGCCTCGGCTGGCAGCGGGGGCGGCGAGCAGGTCGTCAAGACGTACACGGTCAAGGGCGGTACGACACAGGCCGTCACCCCGCCCGTGCCGGCGGGGCTCAAGGGCTCGTACGCGCTGACGGTCGAGGCCGAGTCGGGCGGTCCGGTCTACGCGGCGCGCACGCTGGCGGTGACGCAGGACGGCGTACCGCTGTTCACGGTGCAGACGCTGCCGGACGACCGGGGCATGGTGTCCGTACCGGCGACGAAGGAAGACCTCTCCGTACTGAAGTGAGGCCGAGCGAGGACCGGCCGGGAGCGAGGAAGCGGTGCTTCCTCGCTCCCGGCCGGTCCCGCGCGGTCAGTCCTGGCCGTACCGCGGGTCGACCGACTCCGGTGAGAGCCCCAGCAGTTCGGCGACCTGCTCGACCACGACCTCGTGGACGAGCATGGCGCGCTCCTCACGGCTCTTCGTACGGATCTCGACGGGCCGCCGGTACACGACGATGCGCGCGGGCCGGTCCTTGCCCTCGGGAACGGACCGGCCGAGCGGTACCGACTCGTCCTCCGTGACGGGCACGTCGAGCACCAGGAAATCGATCTCCGCCAGCTGGGGCCAGCGCCGCTCCAACCGTTCCACGGAGTCCCGTACGAGATCACGGAACGAATCCGAGCGGCTCGCCGACAGCGGAACCTGCGGCGGTGCGACAGGCCCACGCATTCCTCGGCCGTGGCGATCACGGCGGCGCGGTCTCGGCTCGGTCGGCTGCGGCGGTACGGGACTGTCCATCACTGACGCAGGGTAGCTCTCCGGGGGACGCCGCGACGGCCCCCGGGCCCGCCGGACGGCATGTCGCAAATTGAGCATTCCGGCCAAGCTCGGGCTCGTTTCGCTAGGTCCGCCGGATCGTGGCGCTCGCCTTCATTGGCGGGATTTGCCCCAAGTGGTGACCGGATCACTAGCGGTGATTGGCCGATTACCCCTCTTCCCGTGCAGGTCAGGGCAGTTATGAGTGCGTCGGACGGGGCGAATGCCACGTCACGACACGGTCGAGTGGCGTGAGGGAGAGTCGTCGCGGCCCGCTCAAGAGTGCGGTACCGTCCAACATCGTGAGCCCTGTACGTCGCTGTTCGCGCACCGCGTGCGGCCGTTCCGCTGTCGCGACACTGACGTACGTCTATGCCGATTCGACCGCGGTCCTCGGCCCGCTCGCCACGTATGCCGAGCCCCATTGCTATGACCTGTGCGCCGAACACAGCGAGAGACTGACCGCGCCACGCGGCTGGGACGTCGTCCGGCTCACGGACGGCTCGGCGCCGCCCCGGCCCAGCGGCGACGATCTCGAAGCCCTGGCGAACGCCGTACGTGAGGCCGCGCGCCCTCCGGAGCGCGCGAGTGGACCCGCCGGCGGCGGGCCGCGTGGGGCGGATCAGGCGGAGGTCGGGCGCCGCGGGCACCTGCGGGTGCTGCGTTCCCCCGATTCCTGAGTCCGGCTCCGGCTCCTGAGCCTGGGTCCGGCTTCTGTCGGTCCTGTTCCCGTCGGCCCTGTTGCTTTTCCTTTCGCCGGTCCTGATTCCTGAGTCCGGCCGGGGCTTCCGGTCGCGCCGAACCCGTCCTGTGAGTTTCCGTGACGGATCCTGCACGGGCCATTGACCTCTCTTGTCGTGGACACGATCATGCCTCGCAGTCGTGAGAGATCACTTTCCGCATCGCGGAATTCGGAGGCCCCTGTCGTGTTCGAACAGCAACTGGAACCCGTCGCCGATTCGCTCGGCCTGTCCGCCCTGATCGCCGCGCTGCCCCTGTTCACCGTGCTGGTGCTGCTCGGCGCCGTCCGTATGAAGGCTCATCGCGCCGGACTGATCGGTCTGGCCGCCGCAGTCCTGGTCGGCTGGCTCGCCTTCGGGATGCCCATCGGCCAGACCGTCTCCGCCGGCGCGCAGGGCGTCGTCTTCGGTCTCTTCCCGATCATGTGGATCGTCGTCAACGCCCTCTGGGTGTACCGGATGACGGTCCGCACCCAGCACTTCGACATCCTGCGACGCTCGTTCGGGCGATTCTCCGACGACCCGCGCATCCAGGCGCTCGTCGTAGCCTTCTGCTTCGGCGCGCTCCTCGAAGCGCTCGCAGGCTTCGGCGCCCCCGTCGCGATCTCCGCGGTCATGCTCGTGGCGCTCGGCTTCGACCCGGTCAAGGCGGCGGTCGTCGCCCTCGTGGCCAACACCGCGCCCGTGGCCTTCGGCGCGATGGGCACGCCGGTGGTGACCCTGGCCCAGGTGACGGGACTGCCGCTGGACACCGTCGCCTCGGTCGTCGGCCGCCAGACGCCGCTGCTCGCCGTTGTCGTACCCCTGGTGCTCGTCGGGCTCGTCGACGGCAAGCGGGGCCTGCGCGAGACCTGGGCGCCCGCCCTGGCGTGCGGATTCGCCTTCGGTGTCGCACAGTTCGTCGCGTCCAACTTCGTCTCCGCCCAACTCGCCGACATCGGGGCCGCCCTGGTGGGCGCCGCGGCGCTGCTCGCCGTGCCGAGCGCGCGCAAGCCGGCCGACGAGGCCGTGCGGACCTCCGTACTGAAGGGCGCGCGCAGCGAGGACCTGGACGTCGAGGACGACCGCCGCGAAGTCGTCCGCGCCTACGCCCCGTACGGACTGATCGTGGTGATCTTCTCCCTCGCGCAGATCCCGCCGATCAAGGACCTGCTGGCCAAGGCGACGCAGTCCTTCGACTGGCCGTTCCTCGATGTCGCCGACTCGGAGGGGAAGCCGGTCGGGGCCAACGTCTTCTCACTGCCGCTCATCTCGACCGGCGGCACGCTCGTTCTGGTCGCGGGTCTCCTGACGGCCGGGGTGATCGGACTCAAGGCGAAGGACGCGCTGAAGGAGTGGGCGGCCACGGTGCACGAACTGCGGTACGCGATCCTCACCGTCGTGTCCGTGCTGGCCCTCGCGTACGTCATGAACCTCTCCGGACAGGCCGCCACCATCGGCCACTTCGTCGCGGCGGCGGGCGCGGGACTGGCGTTCCTCTCGCCCGTGCTGGGGTGGTTCGGCGTTGCCGTCACGGGCTCCGACACCTCGGCCAACGCGCTCTTCGGCGCCCTCCAGGTCACGGCCGCACGTGAATCCGGCCTGTCGCCCGAGCTGTTGGCGGCGGCGAACAGTTCCGGTGGAGTACTCGGCAAGATGATCTCTCCGCAGAATCTGACGATCGCGTGCGCCGCGGTCGGCCTGGCGGGCAAGGAGGGCGACCTCCTCAGGAAGGTCCTGCCGTGGAGTCTCGGGCTGCTGTTGGTGATGTGCCTGATCGTGGTGGGGCAGAGCACCTTCGTACTGGGGTGGATGCTTCCGTAGGGCCTGTCCTTCGGGTCTCGCCGAGAGCGCGGGTAGTTTGTGATGACTGTCCGCAGAGACCTCAGGAGGGGTGGCCGTGGCCGACTTGGGCCAGATCGTGAAGGCGTACGACGTACGTGGCGTATATCCGGACCAGCTCGACGACCGGCTCGTCGAGCTTTTCGGAGCGGCCTTCGTGGAAGTCACGGGCGCCACGGCGATCGTCGTCGGTCACGACATGCGGCCCTCCTCGCCCCACCTCTCGGCGAGTTTCGCCAAGGGCGCCGTCCGGCGCGGGGCGGACGCCACACTGATCGGGCTGTGCTCGACGGACCAGCTGTACTACGCGAGCGGGGCGCTGGACCTGCCGGGCGCGATGTTCACCGCGTCGCACAACCCGGCGCAGTACAACGGCATCAAGATGTGCCGCGCCGGCGCCGCGCCGGTGGGGCAGGACACCGGCCTGGCCGAGATCCGCGCGCTGGTCGAGACATGGCTGGCCGAGGGGCCCCCGGAACGGGCGGCGAAGCCGGGAACGATTACACAGAGTGACACGTTGACCGATTACGCGGCACATCTGCTGTCCCTGGTCGAGCTCTCGGCGATCCGCCCGCTGAAGGTCGTGGTCGACGCGGGGAACGGCATGGGGGGCCACACGGTTCCCACGGTCTTCGCGGGGCTGCCCGTCGACCTGGTCCCGATGTATTTCGAGCTGGACGGCACGTTCCCCAACCACGAGGCCAACCCGCTCGATCCCCGGAACATCGTGGATCTCCAGGCGCGAGTGCTGTCCGAAGGCGCGGACCTGGGCCTGGCCTTCGACGGCGACGCGGACCGGTGCTTCGTCGTCGACGAGCGGGGCAGGGGCGTGTCGCCGTCGGCGATCACGGCCCTGGTCGCCGAGCGTGAACTCGCCAAGCACCCCGGCGGCACGGTGATCCACAACCTCATCACCTCCTGGTCGGTCCCGGAGGTCGTCAGGGAGCACGGCGGCAACCCGGTGCGTACGCGCGTCGGCCACTCCTTCATCAAGGCGGAGATGGCCCGCACCGGCGCGATCTTCGGCGGCGAGCACTCGGCGCACTACTACTTCCGCGAGTTCTGGAACGCGGACACGGGCATGCTCGCCGCGCTCCACGTCCTGGCCGCGCTGGGCGGCCAGAGCGGCCCGCTGTCGGAGCTCGTCGCCTCCTACGACCGGTACGCCGGCTCGGGAGAGATCAACTCCACGGTGGACGACCAGACGGCCCGCCTGACCGCCGTACGGAACGCCTTCGCCGACCGCGAGGGCGTCACGATCGACAACCTCGACGGCCTGACGGTGACAACCCCCGACTGGTGGTTCAACCTCCGCGCCTCCAACACGGAACCACTGCTCCGCCTCAACGTGGAGGCCCGCGACGAACCGACGATGTCCAAGATCAGGGACGAGGCACTGGCTCTGATCCGCTCCTGAGACGGCCCGGCCCGTCCGGCCCGTCCGGCGCGGGAGGACGTCCTGGCCACCGGCCGGCCCGGTGAGACCGGCTGCCGCCCCGGGGCCGGGGCCTGGGCCTGGGGTCTGGTCTGGGGTCTGGGGCTCGCCCCAGTTTCGGGAAGGGGCGGGTCTGTCT